>JADFXZ010000073.1 GCA_015233265.1 Nitrospirota bacterium | reverse complement strand
ACCGGCCTTTTCGATTTCCATCAGCAGCCGCAACCAATCGGCATGTTCCCACATCCCCCTTGTTTCCTCTATAAATCTGGCAATAGTCTTAGGGATTTCCGTAACAACCTTGGTTAAATATTCTTTGCTCGTATTGGCCAAATATAGCTTCTTCAATGCCTCTACCGACGTGCCGAGGCTGTGCATTATGTCACCTGAGACCTCATAACCCATACGCTGGACTTTCGACACCAGCATCTCCCACTCCAAATGATCCCATGTGCCTTTTTGCATATCCACAAACTTCCCTACCGTGCTAATTAGATCGTCGAATTTCGCCATTTTTCGATTTCTCCTTATCGCTTTTATAAAGTCCATCATACTATCATTTATCGATTTATTTTATCAAGTATTTTTTTGCGTAAGAGGGTCTTTTCACCACTTGAGCTCCCGGAAAGAGATTATTTCCTTATCACACAGGAACTCCGCAGGGCATGTGCGACATGCTTGTCAATGTCTGTAGTGAATGCGATGATTTTGTACTGCCCCGAAAGCATAACAGATGTGTTTATGGTATATAGAAAACCGCTGTTTAACAATGCGTTTATATGAAAAAACTTCTCAACGTCCGCCCTTTGATGAAACGGGACAGCAACGCCGAATGTCTTTATACCACCCAGTTGGTCAATGAACTCAATGGCGACATTGCTGGCCGGCTGATTAGTCCGCCTGTTTATTGCCCATCCCAGTACCTCAATATTATTGCCGTGAACCTCACAACTGTCTATTTTGCCCCAGAGTTCTGCGCCGTCACCCTCTTTTGTGATTGAGTTTATTGGATGGGTATCGAGGCGTTTGAGTTGTTCCAATGCCTCTGCCCTTTGAATTAAGAATGTTGTATCAGGGTATAGAATTTTCAAATTGCCATCGTCAGAGATAATCTTCCGCAGATGAAGGACCGCCCTGCCTGCCTCTAATCTGAATTTCTGACTTGTCATATTTGAAATCGCAGTCTCACACTGGGCAAGGAATATTGTGATAAATAATATCATGGCTGAGGCAGCGCAATAGGAAAACAACCGCTTCATTTCATACCTATCACTTATTTTAAAGAATATGAATACTACGGCAATGACACAAATCATCAACATAGCCTGATAGATCCTCTGCGGTGCAGGCTTGCCCAGTGCATCAGCGGCTATGCTTAACATGGAAAACGCGCCAATAATTAACCATGCATACATATCTCTAAAGGCCGGAGTGTTCCTGCCGTGGATAAGCGGCAGGATAAAAAGCGTGACAACACAAATGCTTATAAACGCAACATCAGCAAACTCTAAAAACGGCATCCCTGACCAACCGGCTGGGATTATCCCTGTAACGATTCTGGTAAATAGCGCACCATTGCCAAGATTAACCTCTGACCACGGCGTGATACATAATTTTTTAATGCACAATAGAACCGTTAAGACAGCCGCGCTCAGATATGCAAGGATTTCACGCCTGCCCCCCTGCCCTTGCCTGAAATAAATAATAAACGGACATAGAAATATCCAAAGCGCTATACCCTTGTCATCGGTAAACGTGGCCGCAAGCGCCAATAATCCAGACAGAAATAGTTTCATTCGTGCAGATATGCAAGACAGATGAACATTCAGCCCCGCTGTTAATATTAACACTGGCAGGTAAATTGAAAAGCTCCTCACCTGAAGGATGTCTCTCCACATATCGGGGGAAAACAGGACAAGGGCAAATGTCAACAGAAGTCCGTTGCGATGCTGCCCACGCCCGCCCGCCTCGATACGTCGCAGCAGAAGATATAGATTGAACAAAATCAGCATTAACACCACGAATGCCGCGGCTGTCTCAGCACGCGTGTCAAATTTAAATACCATGCCCAAACAGTAAGACAGCACATTTGACAGAAGTCCATTAAGCTGCCCCCCTGTGATAAGCTCCGCCGGTGAAATCCCCCAATATGTCCACTGCACACCAAACGGGACATTAACCCAGTACGCTATGACAAAGTACAATGCACAGGAGATCACCGCCGCCGTGTAAATAACACATGACAGCTCACCGGCAAACAAGCGCTTAAGCCCAAGCTGCCTGAGATATGCCACGAACCTGTTAAGCATATAGGCAATCACAACACAAAGGACAATCCATCCAATGCCGCTGGCAAGGCGCTGCACATACTCATCGCCGGTGATATTATAAAAGGACTCTACGTAATATTCCGGCATCTTCGTAATGTAGTGCAGCACCCACTGGCTCAGAAAGCCAAACACTGTCCAGTGAATGAGATATAACTCATATGAGATGGCACCTAAAAAGAATAGCGCGGGGGTAATTTTTCTCAACACCCTCTGCCTCATAAGCACGTATAGACAGCACATCGATATGCCCATTAAAGGATACCAAAAACAGTTCAAGTGCTCAGATGGAAGCATAAACAGGTAAAGCGACACGACTGTGACGAGGGCAAAAGCAGCCATTCCCGACAGAGTGAACTCCCTGTTTTTAAATAAAATACCGGCAGATATACCCAGAGAGAAGTCCGGCACTCGCCCCAAAAACGTCCACATAAAGCCCGAGTATTCACCAACACCCGGGAAGATTTTAAAATAAACCAGTGCCGTAAGTGGAACTACAAACCCCAGGGCAGCAATAAACCCAGCCTGTTTTGATATTATCAGCGGCTTTAACAATGGCACCGCTATATACAAAATAGAGATAGCCCCCACAAACCACAACGACATCGAAAGTCCATAGAAGAAATGATTTTGAAGGCCAGCTGCCTGCAGACACAACAGATGAATAATGGTGTTGGGCATATCGATTGTAGTATAGTTGATAAACGAATTCACAACGATTACAAACACAAGCGTAATCCAGTATGAGGGGATGATGTTGGAAAATCTTCGTCTGTAGAAAGACAGTACACCCTCATCCTGCCTTAGATTAATAGTTATGCCAAACCCGCTCAGAAATAAGAACATGTCAACGCCAATCTCCCCGTGAAGATACGTCAGCGGCCTGATAAGCATGCTCATGTGAAAAAGTACGACAAGACAAATGCTCAGGCCCTTTAACTCCCCGATCCAGGGAATAATTGGGGGCATATTTGGGGGCATATTCTCGTTTGAAGACGTCAGCACACGTGGCAACGGAATCTTAAGTAACAAATCAACTCCTAATATTATGATATGCTAAGGCCGCTCAGCTATCATTTTTCACAAGATTTATTATATATTATGCTAATGTGCGTCTGATTTTCAAGGCGGCAGAGGCCATTAGAAAAAGCGCACAGCGGTGGAGGTAGAATGGATTTCTCAAACGCGTATATCGGGATGTGTGAAAAGGCTGTGTGGCTTCAGCAACTCTGGGAGATAACGTATGCTGATTACTACTGTGACAGGAGTGCCGTGTTTGGAACCAGAGACGGCAGCCCCGGCATATCGCTCGTAGACGATAAGGTGCTGATAGACGTAATGAACCAAGACTTTAAGAGGTCAAAGGCGGTGTGGCTGCCGCGGCAGGACCAGCTGCAGGAATTGCTTAATGTCACAGACCCGTTTGACATAATTCATCTATTGAATGAGTTTACCGGCAGAGTCGATAATGCAACACGGCAGAGGTGGACATCGATGGAGCAGCTTCTATTGTCTGCCTATGCTTTGCACAAACACAAAAGGCAATGGACAGGCGAAAACTGGCACTAATAAAGACAACGGACAGGAGGCTTCAGATGGCCAAAATCAACGGAGCAGGCGGCACATCGGGCGGCATAGGCCATTTCTTAATCGGACTTGTGATGGTTATAGCAGGCGGCTATTTGTTGTTGAACCACGTGATGGTAAGCTCTGGCAGCTGGTATATTTGGGGGCACTCGGCCTTTGGGATGACGCTGATACCGCTGCTATTTGGGATAGGGATATTATTTTTCAATGGCCGCTCGATTGCGGGCTGGATACTTACTGTTGGCGGGGGCCTAGTAATCATAGTAGGCATCATCAGCCGCCTCGATATATACTTTCGCCCGACAAGCCTGTTTAACACAATGCTCATGCTCTCAATGCTTGTCGGCGGCATAGGGCTTGTGGCGCGTTCGCTGAGAGAACACTAACTGGCTAATAACTAAACCACTGTCACCTTATGCTTTTCTATGATATAACATGCCTTTTTCATAAAATTCTTCGATTTGTTTTCCATTATTATCTAATGAAAACACTATTTTTCTAATTTCATCTGGTGCCATATTCAGCCGCTCTAAAATATGTATTTTCTTTTCAATAATATTTAACTCACTAATTTCATTATCTAATTTAGCCTTCTTAATACTTTCTTTACCAAGCTCTTTCTCTTGCTCATTACGAAAACTTATATCCTTATAGAATTCCCTTACCTCTTTTAAACTAAAATTACTTGCTATGACTTCTATTATACCAGGCGAAGACATTGCTATCTTCCTAATTCTGATATGATCTTGTCTTTTGATATACCAATTCCCTTTTTGTATTGTATCGCCTATTCCACGATAATCTACAGCCGGTCTTTGAAAAGACCATGGCATAAATGGAGGTAAAACTCCTGTGCCACGGAAGTCCCTGATAAGCCTATAGTAGAGATCATCCCAAAATGGAGAAATATGACGAAACCTTTCCATATCATCAATCATACTATCTCTGGATTTCTTATATGATAGTTCTATGTCATTTATCGCATAAAAAGTTTGATACGTATTTTTTATGACATTTAATAACAACTCAAAATCAGATACTAGCCAATCGCCTGCTAAGTCAAGCTTTAATGAACTATATTCTACATCCTGGTTATCCATATCGTTTTCTGCCATTTCTTCATCCTCCTGAGTTATTCTATTTATGCGACACTATATTTAAGGCAAATCCCATGCCAGAATATTATCATGTTATATCAATATGTTACGTTTTACGATGCCGTAAATATATGGAATTCACACCCATTGTATGGAACTCACTACCATCTCAATAAGACGCCGCGTCTATATCCACTTAGCGTATGGCCCAACATTCATGCGGATTGTCAAATAGACATGGGCCTTTCACCCCTCTGACTATGCACACTCACAGGCGCACGACTTCGGAGAAGCCTGCATAACGGCAAGAAACAAGTCATACTGCATGCATAGGCAATTTCTGATTTATTTTTCAAATGCTTTTGCCATGCCGCGTATTGTTAAAATAAACCAGCATTATGTTAGAATATCTCTGGTTGGAAATCTGGTAAGTTATGGCATCCTATATTAAAGAAGAGATAAAGGCAGGCGTGGTAATTTTTACTACGCTTCTGATTATCAGCGTTTTTGTGATTCTGGTTGGCGGCGGACAGTTCAGCAGCAAGGCCGACATCTATTACGTCAGGCTCAAGGACATTGCCGGCATTGACGTTGGATCACCGGTACGCCTGGGTGGCATGAGAGTTGGCAAAGTAACCAATATCATAATCCCCGACAATGCCAGTGAACCCCTGACCATAGTGATGGGGATTAAGAAAGGCACAAAATTCTTCGAGGGCACGAGGGCAATCATTTCACAGATTGGCTTCGTTGGGGAAATATATCTGGGGCTTTCGCTTGGCAATATCGCAAACGCAAAAATAGCGCCGGGAGCGACGATACCCTCCGACGAGGCCGTACAGTTTAACGATCTACTTATAAAGCTGGCTAAGGCAACCGAAACCCTTGAGAAGCTCCTGTCTGATGTCGATAAGGTATTCAGCGTGAAAAATCAGAAACAAATAGAAGACCTGCTAGCCAACTCAAACAAGGCCGCCGTCACCGCTCAGGCCGAAATCAAGAACATCTCCCATTCACTGACAAAGACTTTTTCTGAGATGGATGGCGTCCTGAAAGAATTAAACGAGATATTAAAAGACAACAAGGGGCAAATCTCAGTGCTGTTAAAGACAATAACACAGGAAGTTCGCGGCATTGGGGTTATGGTCAAGTCGTTTGAAAAGACATCCGCCTCGCTGACAAAGACATCAAACTCTGTGAGCAACGCCGTCGATGACCAATCGCAGAACATGAGCGAACTTATGAAGAATATAAACACTACGCTGGAAGACCTTCAGGGCGTTCTGCAGGAAATAAAAAACAAGCCATGGAGTCTCATATATAAGGAGGATAATGACAATGAATAACAAAGCCATGGTATCCATTGTTGCCCTCGTCACGTTGGCCGTTATTTCGTGCGCGTCGCTGCCGGAGACGAAGATATACAGCTTGGACATTCACTACGATATGACCGCGCAGGGGGAAGCTAGGCCGGATATCCCCATAGTAATAGTTGTTGATTGCCCACGTTATCTATCTCAGGCGTTTATGGCCCTGAGATCTTCCCCCTATATGCTGACGATTCTGAAGTTCTCGAAGTGGCAGTCTCCGCCGTCGACTATGCTTGCGGAGGAGCTGAAGAAGGCGCTGTATTCGATTGGATATTTCAAGGACATTCGTATCGCAGGCATTGTAAAGCCAAATGTTTATTCACTTAAGAACAATTTGACGCGGTTTGAGCAATTTAACGAAGGCACCTCCTCATATGGTCTGCTGTCACTCGATGTTGATCTCTTATCCCCAGAGGGGGAAAACATCTATCACAACACATACTCGAAGAAGATTAAGCTCAATAGCTCTGACGATTACACAGCCCTGGCCGCAGGCATGAGCGCCGCACTTAACGACATGCTGTTGGAGATTCGCACCGCGACAGCTTCCGCAATTGCCGCAAATGAATCGAAAAAGTAGTTATTACTCTGCAGGAAGTCTCAATATTACAGAGCAAACGCACTATGTGTTTTTTTGTCTGTCATTCCGGACAACAGACTGTGTCACAATTATTTTTTATAAAATAATTCAAAATATGTAGCACACAATAGTTATATTTCTATCTGTATTGGCATTTTGACGTATGACTTTTTTCTAATACCGAAATGAAGTCAAAGATTGCATATTCTTTAGTCTGTCATATGAGGAATCCAGAGGACGAAATCACTATTGAATTTTCAAATGTGATTGCCCTCAGCCGCGGCATCTTTGCCATAAAAGGCAGCAATAGCAGAAATTGCCTGTTAAAAAACCGGCAGCTTAAACTTCATTGTCACCTCGCCGGTTGCTCTGTCGATTGTTATGGCCTTGTCGTCGGGGATTAGAGACCGGCCTGTTGAGATTTCCATAAGGCCGCTGAGAAATCTCAGCCCGTTTTCTAAGACCTCCTCCATTTTCTCAGGCATATCCGCACTTGACAAGGGCCTGCCGCTGTTGTCAGTGCCGGTGGCCTGGGGTTCATCTTGTGTGTGTGTTACATCGCCATCGGCCTGTGAAGCCGCTTCTACATCATCCTCGGCGCAGATGTCTAACTCGCCCAGCGCCTTTGGGTTGAGAAAGTGTGGAGTTGCCTCAGGGATGTCCTCAGATGCGGCTTGTTCTTTGTCCGGAACTGCCGGCGGCTCCCCCATCATCTCCCTTATCTTGTTTATAAATTCGGTCTTTTTCTCTCTCGAAAACTCTACCTGTGCCGTTGAGCCGTCAAAAACCCCGTCAAAGACCTCCTGTTTGAGCGATATTCCCGCAAGTACTTTCTCCTCTATCGAGTGCTTGCTTATGAGGTTTATGACATTAACGCACTTACTTTTTTGCCCGATTCTCATAACCCTGCCTATGCGCTGGTTCAACCTCGATGGATTCCACGGCAGCTCAAAGTTCATTACGCAGTCGGCACTCTGTAGGTTCAGGCCAACGCTTCCAGCGTCTGTGGAGAGAAACACCTTACAGTTGGGGTTGTCATTGAACTCATCTATCAGGAATCTCCGCTTGTCCGTCGGCACCTTGCCGGTAAACTCCACAAATGGTATCCCCATATCTGACAGCATCTTCCCTATAAGATAGGTCATCGTTGTCCATTCGCTGAAGATGACAGCCTTTCGCTTATTTTCAAGCACTACCTCTGTCAATATCCTCTCCATCTCCGCCAGTTTTGGCGATATGTTAGTCTTCCTATCTATCAGATATGTCGAATCACACACCATGCGCATAGATAGGAGGATTTCCTGTATGCGCCGAATGTCCATCGGCGTCTGGAATTTTTTGTTTAAAAGCGGCAGCAGAGACTGCAGATACCCCTGGTGAATATCCCTTTGCTCAGCACTGAGGTCAATATAATAATTATTTGACACCTGTTGCGGCAGGTCATCTATCACTTCCTCTTTTTTTCTCCTGATGACCAGCGGCTTGAGCTTATTATGCAGGATATCGAGGCCCTTGTATCCTGTGTTTTTCTTGCTGTCTGCTGAGAGCATAAAGTGCTCCGCCGCAAATATCCACAGCGGGGTCAACATGGCAGGGTCGGCAAACTGCACTATAGAATACAGGTCTTCGAGCTTGTTCTCTAATGGTGTGCCGGTAAGCACTATGGATTGTTTATGCGAAATTGACTTTATCGCCTCATGTGTCTTGGTTTCAAAATTCTTAATGCGCTGCGCCTCGTCAAGGATAACGATGTCCGGCTTATAACGGTTAATGGCGAGAATATCGCGCAGAACCGCCTCGTAATTGGTAATCTTGAAATAATCTGTGTTGAGTTGATAAAGCTCCTGGCGGGTCTTTTTGTTACCGGTGATGACAACCGCTCTTTCCTTCGTGAATCGCTCAATCTCCCTCTTCCACTGTTCTTTGAGCGACGCTGGGGTCACCACCAGCACCTTAGCAAAGTTAAAGAGTGGCTTCTTCAGACATGACAACGTGATGGCCTGAAGGGTCTTACCAAGGCCCATCTCATCGGCTATGATTACGGATTTTTTAAATAGCCCAAAATCCACACCAATCTTCTGATAAGGATACAGCGGCACTTTAACCGCAGAGTAGTCTGCTGTATAGCTGTCTCTGAGGGCATCCATCTCAAGTTGGTTCATTGCGGCGTCCAGTCTCTGCAACAGATAGTCATCAATTCGCAGCGACCTCATGCCTTTTAGTTGTCCTAATAGCGCGTACAGCGCTATGATTTCTTCCTTAATATACAGGCCGTTGCCGTCGAAATAGGGGGTAAAGCAGGCAATGAACTCCTCCGGCAGCTGCCTGTCAAAGAAATAGCGCGGCCTGCCTTGCCGCGCATCCCAGTAAAGGTGCACAAAGGGAAACTTCTCTTTGGCCGCCGTGGATTCAAACGCCGCCTTAGTCTTGAGGGTCGTGTGAGTATAAATCAGGTGCTTACAAGTACCCAGACGGTTTGTGTTGAAGTCCGGGCAGCTGCAGTGGCCTGTTCCTGCCACAGGGTCGTGCAGCGTGACGATGTACTGTTTACCCTTTGAGTTGACAACCACGTGCTCGCCCTTGTATGTCTCTCCATCGATAAGCCTGAAGCTCTCGGTCTGCGCACTCTTGCCGCGGCTTATCAGGGCCAATTGTCTGATTTCGTCGTAGGACAGATATTTAGAGGTCTGGTCAAGTGCGGTGCCTTCACCCTCTTTGGCGTTATGGCGTGCCATTTTGTCGATTATATCGAGGCACACTGCAACCGTGTGTTTGCAGCCGTCACTGTGGTAAGGACAGTTGCACGAGTACCGTACGCCGCCATTGTCAAAGGCCACGCTTACGTCGTAGTCTCCGTAGTTTCCATCTACCGTATAATTGAATTTCCCTGCGGCATAGTCCTCTTCCTTGAGTTTATAGCCGCCCAGCTTGAATAAGCCCAGTCCCCGTTCAAACGTGATGGGAGAGTCGGAAATGTTTTCTCTTATATAATCCCTTGTTAAAGACAGCATTTTAACCTCCTAATATATGACTCGTCATTTTAATATCCTGAAGAACTCCACGCTTATTGCCTTGTCGAAAAAGGCTGGATATGGCGTTATAATGGCAAACTCATTGGCAGCCCACGGTGCTGCGTTATCGGCAAAGGGATTGAGATATATTCCATTGACCGCGTTAAAACAAAACTTGTACCTTTTGTTCGGAACCCCTCCGCGGTAAAATTGAATGTAAATATTTGGCGCCCTATACAATACCCTGATAGCTCGCCCCATGATGTTATATTTTACATATACCCGTGCAAACACAAAATACCTGTCATCTATTGAAAAGGGTATCCTCGCACCAAGCGGCGCTGTAACTGCGTCAGCGTCCTGCTGCAAGGCATCGGTAACAGCCTCCTTTTTCTTTAAGACCCAGAACTCGCCGTCCTTTGCAACGGCACGATAACCCGTAAGCATCTCTCTGTACGTGGCAGGCTCAAAAAACACGGCGCTCTTTTGATCGAACTCCACTGGGGCATAAAGCAGAAACTCAGGTGCATCGGGTCTCTTTAAAAACCTCTGATTTAACGAATCGAGATAATTTGTATACGCCGAGTATGACTGGAAGATGGGGCGAGGGTGCCAGCGAATGCCATAGTAAAAAGCAAGGCCAGCATCAACTGTGAAAATATCTACCGTATGGCCCCGAAGCAGCTCAAGCGTAGAGGGACTAAGCGTATAGTAGGCCGCA
>JADFXZ010000201.1 GCA_015233265.1 Nitrospirota bacterium | reverse complement strand
ATCAGTACAACTTCCGATAGAAACTTATTGTATCAGTCAGAACAAATTTACCTTGCATGCACAGGTCAAGTGCTTGACTCAACAGCAGCATATAGTATAACCTATCCATTAAATACAGCGGACGCATTTTAAAGGCAAATAGATATGGAGTGGAAATTTTTACCTCTTGCGGTACTAACCGGCGAGGTACAGTATTCAATAGCAGATTATAAAAAAGATCTGAGGGAGGAGGTTCTTACGACCCTTGCCAACTTCAGCATGGACGACTACACGACAAATTTCTATGTCGACTACATCTATACGCTGTTTTACTGGCTTGCTACTAATCAAACGGTACTGACGTACAGCAAATTCATTGAAGCGCGGCTGCCTGATGACTTGGAGCTGAAAAAAACCCTGACAAGTACCGAGTTCTTATATTCCCTCGAAATAGACAATGTCAACTTCATTGATATGCTGCGGGCAGTGCTTACCACTCTGAGCTTGGGGTTTCTGAAAGACGGCCAGTCGATTGACGAGGCGCGGACTGCCCTGCAAAACGAAGTTGGTTTCTCCAGAGAATTGTGACGCGTCGCAGTGTCTGAAAAAAGTGCAATAGCAAGGTCGGCGCTGTCTATGACTACCGCCACTTCGATAAGCCGCCTGCTTGGGTTTGTAAGGGATATGCTTGTGGCCAAATTCCTCGGTGCAGGGGGCCTTTCCGATTCCTTTTTTGTGGCATTCAGAGTGCCCAATCTGCTGCGTGAACTATTTGCCGAAGGGTCTATGTCATCGGGGGTCATCCCCGTTCTCTCGCAATATAACGCCACAAAGGGACCTCAGGCCGCGGCTGGCTTGGTCAGGGTTGTCTTTACGTTTATTTCCATATTGTCCGGGCTGGTCTGCTTAGCGGGGATATTCTTTGCCCCTCAAATCGTGAATCTCATTGCGCCCGGCTTCTCTTCAAATGCGGATAAGTTCACTCAAACTGTCATGCTGACGCGTGTAATGGTTCCTTTCCTTTTTTTTGTGAGCATTTCTGCCATCGTGATGGGGGCATTAAATTCACGTAAGGTATTTTTTATACCGGCTATGGCCTCGGCATGGTTTAATATTGGAATAATTTCTGCGATAGGCGCCTTTTATTTTTTCTTAGCCGACCATTCGTTAGTCGTGGCCATAGGGGTTACTATTGGCGGATTTTTCCAGTTTGCCTCACAAGTGCCCACATTTTATAAATATGATTTCTCTCTGAAGCCAGATTTCAGCTTCAGCCACCCCGGTCTCAAACAAATTGGATTGCTCATCCTGCCCGCTACATTAGGAACGGCAGTCTCACAGTTTAACATATTTTTCAGCACCATTTTAGCGTCATATCTGCCAACCGGCAGCATCACATATCTGTACTATGCCATGCGCCTGATTCAATTCCCGGTCGGAGTCTTTGGAGTAGCCATGGGGATGGCCGTCCTGCCGTCACTTTCAGAACATGCGGCAAGGGGGGATTTCGATAATCTTACAAAGGACTTTACATTCTCTTTAAGGCTTCTCTTTTCAATTACCCTTCCCTCGATGATAGGGCTGATTTCCCTAAGCCAGCCCATTGTAAATGTCCTGTTTCAGCACGGACACTTTGACTATCTGGCAACCCAGGGTACGACGACCGCACTCTTGTATTATTGTACGGGGATTTGGGCTATGGTTGGGGTGCGTGTGGTTGCCTCGACATTTTATTCCATGCAGGATACGAAGACACCGGTCAGGGCTGCCGTCTTCACGCTTATCATAAATATTGCTATGAGTGTAATACTGATGGAGCACCTGTCGTTTGCCGGTCTTGCCCTTTCAAATGCGCTGTCGTCTTCGGCAAACTTTTTAATATTGTTTTATTATCTGAACAAGAAACTAAGGCACATTGCCGTAAGGGGGATTGTGTGGTCTATTATGAAGACACTTCTGTCATCGATATTAATGGGGATTGCTGGTTGGTATCTGGTTAATATCAGGCAGTGGGACACCTCCGGGCATTTTGTCGTTAAATCCTTGTACCTTACCCTCATAATTGGAGTCTGTGCCGCTGTATATTTCTCTGCGGCTCATGTGCTGAAAAGTGAAGAGACCGGCTATATTATAAGGATGTTTAAAAGAAAGATTGTTGGGAGGTAATGATGCTTAATCTGATAGATTGGATGAGGGAGATTCGTCGGGAAATCCACAGTCACCCTGAACTTGGGTTTAATGAGCATAAGACCGCGGCCTTGATTACACAGAGGCTTACAGAAATTGGCATTGAGTTCAGGACAGGAGTTGCCCAAACAGGGATAGTTGGAACGCTTGGCAGTCATGGCCCGACGGTTGCGCTGCGTGCCGATATGGACGCCCTGCCAGTTACCGAGTGTACGGGGCTGCCGTTTTCATCGCAGAATGCGGGGGTAATGCACGCCTGCGGGCATGACGGGCACGTGGCAATTGTGCTTGGAGCGGCACGTCTGCTTAAAGAAAACCCGCCAGATGGCCGAGTAGTCTTCATATTTCAGCCTAACGAAGAGGGGTCAGGCGGGGCAAAGCCCATGATAGCAGAGGGCGTTGTCGACGGCATAGACGCAATATTTGCAGGCCACATTGACCCACGTTTCGATGCGGGGAAGATTGTCCTGACGCCGGGCGTCAACAACGCCTACACCGACGGCTTTGACGTGGAAATAACCGGACGCGGCGGTCACGCTGCCCGCCCGCAGGAGGCCATAGACGCGGTCATTCTTGGATGTTCGATGGTAATGCAGATTCAGACCATTATTTCGCGCGCCGTTGACCCGCTTACACCCGCAGTTGTCACAATAGGGCAGATTAAAGGCGGTACTGTCAATAACGTCATCGCAGAGCAATGCCTGTTAAGGGGAACTATAAGGACCCTTGACGAAGGGACAAGACTGCTGATATTTGATAGAATCAAGACACTGGCGTCGTCATATGCGACAATGCACGGTGCGAAAATAGATGTAATATTTCACGACGGCTATCCGCCGCTGATAAATCACCCACAGCTGTTTGAAACAGCGCGTGAGGCTGCAGAGGCCGTTGCAGGAGTTGACAACGTAGTGATTTATCCAACTCCAAGCATGGGTGGAGAAGACTTCGCCTTTTTTCTGCAAAAAATACCAGGGTGTTTCGCACGATTTGGAGCGCGCAAAAGTGGACATGAACAGTTCCCGCTTCACAACGCACACTTCGACTTTGACGAAGCGGCTCTGAAAACCGCTGCCGAGTATATGGCCCATGCCGTGCGGCTGGAAATGAAAAGATTAGCGGCCAGGGCTGGCTGAACCTCGTGAATTATTAATCAGCGCATAAGTAAGTGGACATATTTATAGGGCATATTGCAACTTTTTATGCATAATAAAGCTACGGATGGTGTCCGGCAATTTCTGCAAAGAACGCATGAAATACGTGACTTTTTCCTTGAAGTCATCAGAGCACTCGTTATGATTTATTTGCACACTTTGCGTGCCTGTTTCAAACCCTTTATCGGTACTTTTAAATATTGCTCGTTGATTGTTCCCAGCCTCATTGAGCGGATAATATCGTCTGACGCCTCTTGTCGTTCTCCTCAATTTTATCCATAACTTAGACCCTCCGTGTGATTGTAGGTATCAATTTACAATAACACGTCCAAATAAGAAGCGCAATACCATATGACATTTTTTTGACGCAGACACGGAGTCAGCCTCAGAGTTAACTTTTTGCAGGAATTTGAAGGACTATACCTATTTTTATCTTCATGGGGTCACTAATCGAGTTCGCCCTCATCAGTTCCTTCACTGAAATATTGTACATCTTTGCAATTGTGACCAGACTTTGACCGCTTGTAACCTTATGTTGTCTGATTGCTGCCCTTTTATCTTCTGGTTTCTTTGCGGTGTCCGACGGTTTTTTGTGCTCCGCTTCGGGTTTGTCTGTTGTCTTTGCTACTGCCTCCACAACTGGCTTTTTATCTGATTTCTTGGTATCAGATGTGGTTTTCTCTGGTTTTTTGGCAGCGTCAGATGGCTTTTTGTGCTCAGATACAGTTTTCTCCGTTTTCTTAGCAACGGTCTCTACAGCTGATTTTTTATCTGATTTCTTG
>JADFXZ010000004.1:23940-30893 GCA_015233265.1 Nitrospirota bacterium | reverse complement strand
CTCAGGTAATAAGTTGGCGGCCACGGCGGCGGACGCAGGCAAGACAATCACCTGCACAATCGCCAATACATGGAACCAGTCATCTGGTACTGTTAATTTGGTAGTTTCAAAGACCGGGACGGGCAGCGGCACAGTAACGAGTTCCGATAGTAAAATCAACTGTGGCGGCACATGTTCAGCCTCATATACCCCGCCAATCTCAACCACACTGACCGCAACGCCAGCCTCTGGCTCAACCTTCGCGGGGTGGTCCGGCGGCGGTTGTTCCGGTACGGGGACATGCACGTTGAATTCGAGCGCAGCTGTGTCTGTAACAGCAACCTTTACATCTGCATATAGTTTCATTATTAAAGGTGATTTCTTCAGCGAGGGCAGGGCAGCCATCATTTGGAGAAATTACTCTACAGGTGAAAACTCCATATGGGACACCTCCACTCTTTACGCCCCAACAAGGCTATCGGCAAACTTACCAACTGTTTCCGATATCAATTGGGAATTGGTCGGCGTAGGGAATTTCGGAAGCGGTGTTGAAACCGATATACTCTGGAGACACAAAACATATGGCTACAACGCCGTATGGCATATGACCTCAGGAGTGGCCACATCGGAAGATTTACTTCCCTCCGTAGTTGACACAAACTGGAAGATTGCCGGGACAGGAAATTTCAGTGGTACTGGCAACACTGACATACTGTGGAGAAATAGCGCTACTGGCGCAAACGCCGTGTGGCACATGAGCGGTATCACTGCCCTAAGTGAAACGTTATTACCCTCTGTCTCAGACACAAACTGGGTAATCGCGGGCACGGGAGATTTCAAAGGCGACAATACAACGACCATAATCTGGAGACACCTGCTATACGGCTACAATGCCTACTGGTTTATGAACGGGTCAACTGTAAGCGCGGCTGGGTCACTGCCAACTATTGCTGACACAAACTGGGAAATAGCAAGCATCGCAGATTTCAAAAACGGCACACCGAGCATACTGTGGAGAAACAAAATCTATGGTTACAACGTGATATGGTTTTTCAACGGTATAACTGTAACAAGTATCACATCTCTGCCAACGATTTCAGATATGAACTGGAAAATAGTAGGTCCACGATAACACGGCAGCAGGAGGCGCCCCGTATCGGGGCGCCTCCTGCTGCCTCTTCAGGCAGTAATATCTGATGGTAACATCAAAGTGGTGTCCGAGACGTACAAATATGCGGCGAAGATTACTGTGACTTGACATTTATCAGCATTGCTACTGGAAAATTGTTAAATAACTTATACAGGGGCAAGTAGAGCGCATCTCCATGTTTATTAAGCCCTACGGTTTCTCCGGTAAAAATATTACGCAATACGATTTCCTTTTCTTTAAACCCGGCAATATTTTCTAAAGGTGGAATGATTACATAGTTATTCCCCCAAATCTTTCCTTTATAATCACCGCCATTATTTACTAACCTCGCAACCAGCCTCGGCGCTGCAACAACTACCATGCAGCCATTATAATGCCTGGCAAAGGCGCATATGCTGCGCGCGTTTGCACCTATTGTTTGAAGCGGCAAATACTCCCCCTGCTCAAATAATTCCTTGTAGGATTTTCTAAAATTAAGCGCCTTATATATAAGATACATCTTAATTCTGCCGTCTTTTTTGTTCTTTGTCAAGCTGGCAGCCAGTTGTAGTGCGCCCATTTCATTCTCATTCTTCTTGATATCTGCAAGCAGCGCCGCTCTTAAAGCATAATCCACAGGTCTTCGGTTGTCCGGGTCTACCAAACTGAACTCCCATAGCTCTGTCCCCTGATAGAAATCCGGTACCCCCGTTGCAGTTATTTTTAGCAGCACCTGGGACAATGAGTTATACAGACCGCAATTTGAAACTATATCCTTAAACGGAAAATAATATTTATAAAAATCGTTGTTGCAGATAAATAAATTATCGATAAATTTCATTAAGGCGGTTTCATAACTCGTATCGGGGTTTATCCATGAGGAGTTAACCTTTGCCTCTCTTATAGCTTTCAACATATAGTCCTTTATACGTGTTTTAAACGCCTCACATATATCTGTCTTCATTTTATCTTCGGTTAAATCTATTGGCCACGTGCCTGTTAAGGTTTGATACAGAAGGTATTCGTCATTACGATCGGGTAGCTTCTTATTGTCTATAACCGTTTTCGTCTTTTCGAGTGCCTTATTTAACCTCAATATGAGTTTTTCCCATTCCAGTGGAATTTCTGAAAGCACGTTTATCCTTGCCCTCGTATCCTCGCCCCTTTTTGTATCGTGGGTTGAGGTTGCTATTAACGCATAGGGCTGGTACTTGCGGCTTTCCGTGTTTTTTTTGTGGAATTCACTCAGATGGGTTCCAAAGTCCTCAGGATGTCCTCCAACCTCGTTTAAAGACGTAAGCCGGTTGTATATGTAAAAGGCCGTATCCTCCAATCCTTTTGCCATTACCGGGCCTGTAATCTGTTGAAACTTCATTACAAAACCTAAATACACTACCTTGTCAGCTTTTGAGTAGTCATCGGGGAATTGCATAAGCAGAACGTTTTCTAAAAAATCGAAAATCATGGAACTTATTGACATGTTTCTCTTTTTTGCCCTTGCTACGGCATATTTTATATACTTGCGGTCTGTCTCTGTTACTTCGTAGGAAGATATATATGTCCTGTAAACCGGGAAAAAGGCAATCACCTCCGTAATCACTTTTGTAAGACTGTATAACGTAAAATCCCTTGTATGTCTGTCTATTACCGATATATCCTTAAGATAACGACCAAGTGTGTTTATCTCGCTTGACATGGATACCTGTGTTATCAGTTTCTTTTTTTCGTACGTTATATCCCTGAAAGATAATCTTTTGACTGCAGAGGATAATCCGGTAAAACCAGAGTCGTCTTCTATGTCGGTAAATTCCGAATACAATTTGTCAAACCTCGAAGCATTTTTTGTGTCTATGAAAATTCCATTTACCAAATTTAAAAAGGCATACCCCGTGGAGCCTGAAATCAGCCAATTGGGCGGCATGGTTTCGTTCTTGGCAAAAATTTTCTCGCCTACTATGTAAAATGCTCTATAATCCTGGCCGGTTAAATATACGGCCTCTATTTCATTATATAGTTTCTCTTCTGCCTCACGCCCGCCATTGCCGGTTTCCTCATAATCGGAAAGCTTCAATTCGACAAAGCATCTCTTTTGCAGCCTGTAGAAATACTCTACCGGATTAAACAATCCATCCGGATGGTCTATTCTTAAGCCATTTACTTTTCTCTGCCGTATAAGCCGAAATACTACTTTATGGATTTCATTAAAGACTTCTTTGTCTTCCATTCTGATAGCGGCAAGGTCGTTAATATCGAAAAACCTTCTGTAATTTATCTCCTCAGTAGCCACCCGCCAGAAAGCCAGCCTGTATACCTGCTCTCTCAGAAGACTATCCATCAAATCGAAACTCCTTGGATTACCGGCAACCCCATTAAAAACAAATATGTTTGTATCTATGAAGGATTTAACCTCTGTGCAGTCATTGTAAAGAATATTTAACCGCCTTTTTATGATTTGCTTTTCGCGCGTATGTTCTATTGTTTTATCTTTATCGATTTCGATTGATGACGGAAGGTTGGTTATGGCCGTTATTATGCTCAGAAACTCCATGAAATCATGATGGTCTCGTCCTAATTCGGCCTCTAATTTATTTATATCGTAGGTCAGTATATTTTTATACGTCAGCGGCCTCAGTGGATATTTATTGCTGTAATAATAAACGAAAAAAGCACCTTCTTCAAAGGATATTTGTAATTCCCCGTTTTCCAGAGTAACCCCATATTGGCTGCCCAACACCGGAATAAGTATCTTATGCTCCAAATCTTTATTTACGGACTTCCAATTTATATCGAAAAAATGGGCATACTGGGAATTCTCGCCGTTTTCCAGCATATCCATCCAATAAACGTTTTCACTGGAGGCAGCGCACATGTGGTTGGGAACTATGTCCATTATCTGGCCCATGCCGTTGTTTTTCAGCTCTTTTATTAAAAGTTCATACTCGCTTTCACCCCCCAGCTCCTCGCTTATCTCTGTAGGGTCAACGATGTCATAACCGTGGGCGCTTCCGCTCTTTGCTTTTAAATAAGGTGAGGCGTAAATGTCACTTATTCCCAGTTCATTGAGGTATGGTATGATGGCAGCGGCGGCTGAAAATTTAAATTCCCCTCGCAGCTGAAGGCGGTATGTACAGACCGGTATTTTAGGTTTAATAACATCTTTGGCTTTCATATTTTTCTACCGCCTTGTTTTGTTTCTAAAAAAGACGCCGCGGTCTTCCAATGACTCTCACATTCGCGGCTAACCCCTGCGCTTATAAATCGACAGACTTAATCCAGTGATTGTAAAGGCGTCATTGTAAGTTAAAACATCTGATGACGCGCAGCTTGAGCCACCCCAGAGTGTATCGGCGGAATCGAAAAACTTTTCCCACACCTCAGTGCCGGCTAAGGAAATTGCAGATTGTACCGTATCTTTATTAAAATTAAAGATACACAACAAGCCGCGCTCTTGAGCGTTGTGCCATCTCTTTATAGCCACTATCTTTTTCCCTTCATGTCCTTCTACTTCCATATTTACGGAGTTAATGGATGAAATGGTCGGAGTCTCTTTTCGCATTTTTATGAGTGTCTTGTAAAATTCAAGGAGTATTTTATGATTACCGCCCGCGCGTTTTTCCCAGTTCAGTTTAGAGCGTAAAAAAGTGCCCTCATCTTGTGGGTCGGCAGGTGAGCCATTTTTATGAAATCCCTTGAATTGCCTTTTCCTGCCATTTCTGACAGCGTTTATTAAGGCAATGTCGGAAAAGCTTACAAAATACTGAAATGGCGCTTCCTCGCCATACTCCTCACCCATAAACAGCATGGGTATGTATGGTGAGAGTATAACCGCCGCCGCCGCTAATTTAACGGCCTCGAAAGAAACCAAAGCGTTTAACCTGTCGCCCATAATTCGGTTTCCGATCTGGTCGTGATTTTGAGAAAAGACGATAAACTGTCCCTTGTCCCTGTTGTCGGCGTAATTGCCGTGGCATCTTTTTCTGAATCTGGAGTAATTACCCGTATAAGCAAACCCATCGCGCAGGACTTTAACGAGGTGTCCGATTTTGCCGAAATCAATATAATACCCTGATTGCTCACCTGTTAACAGGGTATGAATACAGTGATGGTAGTCGTCTGACCACTGGGCGTCGATGCCGTAGCCGCCAAGGGCGGAAGGGCTGATAATTGTCGAGTCGTTGAGGTCGCTCTCAGCTATCAGATAGTGTTTTTTTCTCCTTAGTTTAGAGTACTTATCGACCATATCCGAGAGATTGCGTAAAAACGGTCTTGCGCCGAAATCAAAGATTGCGTCAACTGCGTCCAGCCTTAAAGCATCTATATGGTAGCGGTCCAGCCAGTAGAGCGCGTTTTCCATAAAAAACAATCTGACCTCGTCGCTTAACGGGCCGTCGAAATTAATAGCATCTCCCCAGGGTGTATTATAGGCGTTTGTGAAATAGTTGCCAAGTCCCCACAGGTAATTCCCCTCCGGGCCAAGGTGGTTATACACAACATCAAGGATTACGGCAATACCTTTTTTATGGCATTCGTTGACCAATTTTTTTAGCCCCGCAGGACCGCCATACGAGTTTTGCACCCCGTAGGGATAGACACCGTCGTAACCCCAGTTGCGGCTGCCCGGGAATTGGGCTACTGGCATGAGCTCGATGGCATTGACGCCAAGCTCCGACAAATCGTCAAGTCTGCAGATAACCGCGTCAAATGTTCCGGCAGGTGTGAACGTCCCCACGTGGAGTTCATAGATTATCATTTCCGCAATTTCTATGCCAGAAAACGATCCATCTTCCCACTGGAAATCGTCGTGGCAGACAACCTCAGACGCCCCGTGCACTCCATGAGGCTGATAGGCAGATGCAGGGTCGGGAATTTCACGGTCGTGATTTAAGCGAAACATATATGTGGTTTCCGGTGAAATTTTATCGGGAGTTGCCCGCCAGTATCCTTTTTCGTCCTTTTCCTCCATGGCAATGTAACTGCTTTTTCCAGGCAGGCAGAGTTTTAACTCTACGGCTTTAAAATCTGGCGCCCATAAAGAAAACCGGCAGCTGCCATCCGGTGCATACATTGGCCCGTTATTTAAAATTAGTTCTTTCATGGTTTGCTATTTTTCATTAACCTGTAAAAGACTGGTTATCCCTTTCAGTGGCACCGATACCCAATCGGGGCGATTGCCAAGTTCATAACCAAGCTCATAGATAGCCTTATCAAGGAGGAATATTCTTAAAAGATTTTCAATTTCGGTTCCTTTCTCAGGCATAAAGTCTGCGTTCTTTACTTTTTCCACATAAGAACTAAGGAAAACACCACTTATGTAAAAATACCATAAATTTGCCCATGGCGTCAACTTCTCGATGTCTTTTTGAGTGAAAACAGACGATTTAGACAAGGTGCTGTAGGGTGCATAGTGGAAAGAGCGGATCATGCTGGCCACATCTCTCAAAGGCGATCTCTTTAATCTCCTTTCGCTTAGTGAACGCAGCGGCTCACCCTCAAAATCGATAATCATAAACTCATTGCCTCTGTATAGCACCTGCCCTAGGTGGTAATCGCCATGAATCCGTATTCTTTTTGAGGTTATCTTCATTCCAACTATCGATTTGATTACTTGCAGGATTGCCTCTTCGCAATTCAGAATATTTAATGCCTCTTCTTTAACGGCCTCCGGCAGCTGTTGCATGTTGTTCCTGAGAAGTTCTAAATTCCTCTTGGTCATGTTTTGCATGGACTGATACAGGGAACGCTGGTACAGGGTGCCGAATTGCTCTGGAGTGAAGTCCGGATTATTATCATGCAAGGCCAGGGCAAGGTGCAGCCGCGCTGTGGTAACACCAAGAAGCCCTGCCAT
>JADFXZ010000004.1:0-23904 GCA_015233265.1 Nitrospirota bacterium | reverse complement strand
CCTATAAGTTCGGCCATAAGTTCGGGAATTGTTTCGTGGCGCACGTCCAGCATACTTGTATTGACCGTTTTTATCTCATTTACATTGCTGCTTGACGACATGATGTTTTCAAAATATCTTGTTATATTTCCAATGGTATAGCTCCATGCGTCGCCTTCATTTTGCACATAGCGCTGGAGATTGCACATAAATATCGGCTCAGGCGAATTGGTACGCTTGTACTCTATGCACCCAATAAAAAGGGGCATGTTATCATTTCCGACAACAGTCTTTTCGGAGATAAACCTAAGTATCTCTATATCGGGATTTATACCCTCCTCGACTTTTCTGAAAAGTTTCAGAATGAGTTTCTTCTCATATAATATGGAGCTGTTACTTTGGTCTGCCCTCATCACATGGGAGGATTCGATTTTGTTGTAACTCTGGCTGTGGTGTTTTATTCTCTTTTGGCAAGTGGCGCTTAACTGTCCGTTTAGGCAGTTAAGCGATCTTCTTCTGAGAATAAATGACAGCAGGGCTTTCCTGAATCCGTTGTCGTAAGTGGCATCGTAAATTATGCCATCGCCGTTTTCGGTTTTTATATTTGCTATGACCGCAAAAGGATAATTCTCCGATATAGATGCAGCCTCCGATGTAAAAGAAATGGGGATCATGTATATTTCAGGCATGCCGTCCAGATATGCCACACGAATCATCAGTATATGGGTAATGGATGCAATTCCGTTAAAAAGGGTATCTTCAAATATTTCTATATCATAAATCTTTCTTGCTTTACCGGCATACCACCTGCAAGTGGACAGGTATGAGGGCAGGATTTCCTTCTCGAGCATCATTTTGGGTTTGCCATGAAAGACATTCTCGAATCTATCATGTAATTCCATGTATCTGACATTGCTCATGTGTGCCTTTTGGGCAATTATTTGATCGTCTTTCAAAAGAAACCAGAAATAGTCGTAAAAACTCAGGGTAAACACATAGGGAGTTTCCTTGATTACCGGAAACTCGTTTCTGCTAAAAATCTCCTCTGGAACCATGCCGGCATATTTAGATAAATGTAGTTGCGCCAATTGCGAGAACCTGGATAAATTGATAACGACAAGCACTATCTCCTGTTCGTAATGGCGTGTAAAAGCAATAACTTTGGTGTTATCGGAGTTAATGAACTCGATATTGCCGCGGCTGATTGATTTGAATTTTTTTCGCACGGTAATTAAATGTTTTGTCCACCACAGCAAAGAAGAGGGATTTCGCTCCTGGATTTCTACGTTGACCGCCTCGTAGTGGTACTCAGGGTCTATGATTACGGGCAGATATAGTTTTTGTGGGTTTGCGCTTGAAAACCCAGCGTTTCTTTGCGTGCTCCACTGCATGGGGGTTCTTACGCCATCGCGGTCGCCAAGGTAGTAATTATCCCCCATGCCCAGCTCATCTCCGTAATAGATTATGGGAGTTCCCGGAAAGGACATGAGCATGATGTTCATTAACTCGATCTTTCTTCTGTTGTTTTCCATCAGCGGAGCAAGACGCCGGCGAATGCCCAGGTTTATTCTCATCTCAACATCCTTGGCATATACCTTGTACATGTAGTCTCTCTCCTCGTCCGATACCATCTCAAGGGTCAGCTCATCATGGTTTCTCAGGAATATCACCCATTGGCAGGTATCGCAAATGCTTGGAGTCTGCTCGATAATATCTACTAATGGAAATCTGTCTTCCATCTGAATGGCCATAAACATACGAGGCATAATGGGAAAATGGAAAGCCATGTGGCAGGAGTCTCCGTCGCCGAAATAGGCCGCCGAGTCCTCAGGCCACTGATTCGCCTCTGCGAGGAGTATTTTGCCGGGGTGTTTTATGTCTACATGGTTTCTTAGTTTTTTTAAGAAGTCATGGGTCTGCTCAAGATTTTCACAATTAGTGCCCTCCCGCTCAAAAAGATAGGGCACTGCGTCCAATCTTAACCCATCTACGCCCATATCAAGCCAAAAATCAACCACCTTAAACATGGCCTTTTGTACATCGGGATTATCAAAGTTCAGGTCAGGCTGATGGGAGTAAAACCTGTGCCAGTAGTAGGATTTTGCCACGGGGTCCCATGTCCAGTTGGATGACTCGAAATCTTTAAATATAATTCTCGCGTCTTTATACTTATCGGGATTATCGCTCCAGACGTAAAAATTCCGCATGGATGTCTCTGGCTTGGCTTTTCTGGCATCTTGAAACCACCGGTGTTTATCCGACGTGTGATTCATTATAAGGTCGATTATTACGCGGATTTCCTTTTGATGTGCGGCATTTAAAAAGTTCTTAAAATCCCGCATAGTGCCGTAATCATGATGAACTCCGAAATAATCCGATATATCGTAGCCATCGTCTTTTAGCGGTGATGGATAAAAAGGCAGCAACCATATAGCTGTAATACCAAGCCGAACCATGTAGTCCAATTTCTCTGTAAGCCCTTTAAAATCTCCGATGCCATCATTAATTCCGTCGTAAAAGGCCTTTACATGCAACTCGTAAATAATTGCGTCTTTATACCACAGTGGGCCATCGTCGAAATAAATAGGCCTGGCGGCCATAGTTGTCTCCCCTCATCTTAAATGTAATGTTGGACTTATCCTGAATAAAACATAGCGTCTTATTATACATTTTCCTTGTACTATAAAGTCAACTATTTCAGCCCCATGGTATAGCCCTCCCCATTAGTGCATAAAACGGTTCGAATCCTCACGCCCCGATAGTTTTCATGCGGTTTTTATAGGTATCATAGCGCGTAACGCATATCCGGTATCACAAAAACGTCGCAAAATTAGCACCGTGCCGCTTGCAAATGAAGTCCTTATTGGTCAGATATTGTTAGGGATAAACTATACCTAACTAAGGGATTATTCCTGTATAACGGAGGGATAAGGAGTTGATTTGTACCCGATAGCCATATCTAACACAAGCCTATTTCATGCCCAACGCACCGGCATCCATTCATTTTTTTGTTGACAAGTATTTACGCTATGATGGTCAGGCAGTTATAATGTCATCTCTCGTTATGGTTTTACCGCATCGAGGCTCAACGACACTGCTTTTCGGGGTGGCTATCCTCGCAGCCGCCCCTCTTATTTACTCATCAACCGCCTTCTTGAGATTCAGAGACCGTGGTACTTAGGGAATTCCCTTGCCTCTTTAATGACCTTGTATCCATGCACGTCTCCTTATAGACCATCGAACCCTCCTGCTTATTTGTAGTTTTTATTTCGATGCTACTACTTTCTCTCATGGATAGCCCCTCTCTGTGGTACTTTTATTCATGACCAGCGACATTTCTGAGCCTATTTTGATATAATCTCGCAGGAAGCTATTTAATCTCAGGAGGTATCAGATGAAACGTTTCGTAACAGCCATATGTATTGTCATCTTCACTGCCGTATGTGCATATGCGGGCTCGCCGCGCAGTTACCAAGTCACAGGCCCCATACTTGAGGTCAAAGGTGATGTGATAACAGTGCAAAAAGGTTCAGAAAAATGGGAAATAGCTGTAGATAAAAATACTAAGGTAAAAGGTGAACTCAAAGTTGGAAGCAAAGTGACCGTGTTCTATCAGATGAATGCCGTAAGTGTAGAATCTAAAGAAGAGGCAAAAAAAGCAAACGAGAAAAAGAAGTAAGCATCTTTATCGTATAAGCTCTTTCTCAATTGCCTGAGTACGGAATAACACAGATGTTGTTTTGAAGGTGTCAGTCACTGATGGGTTGTACCATGAGTTCGTTCGGAATTCGTTCTGACCCATGATTGGTGTTGGCACTTTCACTGTAGCAAATATCAATTTTACCATGCTTTTTCTGAGAGGGTATATGACCAGGTCAGAATTGAGAGACCTTGTAATACAAAGGACGCATGGACTGACAGGCGTACAGACAGCAATTATTGTAGAGGTCTTTTTCCAAAGCATAACAGATGCCTTAAGCAGAGGTGATAGGATTGAGGTCAGGGGATTTGGTAACTTCACACTGAAAAGCAGAAAGCCTCGCAAGGCTCGAAACCCCAAGACCGGAGAGATTGTCGATGTCCCTGCGAAAAAAGTACTCCATTTCAAGATAGGTAAAGAGTTGAAGGATATGAACAATAAACGGTGAGACCTCACAAATCCTTGTAAGAGATTTTCAACTGTCTGAATACGAAATATCGTTGCTGGGTTGTCTGGGGTAAGCCTTATGAAATATTATTACGTGCATATTGACAAGATATCACATCAAAGATAATAATCACTGATACTGCTCAAGGGAGGTTAGAAAATGTTGGAACTGGATAAGAAATATAGATTGGTAACAAGAAGTGATTTCGATGGGCTGGTTTGTGCTGTTTTGTTAAATGAAATTGGCATAATTAACGATATAAAGTTTGTCCACCCAAAGGACATGCAAGACGGCAAGATAGAAATAACCGATAAGGACATTACCACTAACCTTCCCTATGTAAATGGAGTATATCTTGCTTTCGATCACCATTTAAGTGAGACGGTCAGAGTTGGAAAGAAAGACAACCACATTATTTACCCTGAAGCTCCATCCGCAGCTAGGGTTGTTTACGATTACTTCGGCGGCGATACTAAGTTTACAGAAATATCTAAGGACATGATGGAGGCTGTAGATAAGGGCGATTCCGCTCAGTTTACCGTAGATGAAATCATGCATCCTAACGGGTGGGTGCTTTTAAACTACTTGATGGACTCACGTACAGGTCTGGGTAGATTCAGAAATTTCAGAATCTCCAATTACGCACTGATGATGGAACTGATATCCTACTGTAGAAGAAACAAGATTGACGACATACTGGCCTTGCCTGATGTCAAAGAAAGGATAGACCTCTATTTCAGCTATGACGAACAATTTAAGGAACAGATAAAACGCTGCTCAACCGTTCATCATAACCTCGTCATATTGAACCTGTTAAATGAGGAGACAATCTATCCAGGCAACAGGTTTATGATATATGCCCTGTATCCAGAATGTAACATTTCGATCCATACCTTATGGGGAGTAAATAAGCAAAACACCGTTTATGCTGTCGGGAAGTCCATAGTCAACAGATCATCCAGAACAAACATCGGTGAGCTGATGCTCAAGTATGGTGGCGGTGGACACGCTAACGCTGGTACCTGTCAGATAGAAAACGATAAGGCTCAGGACGTATTGAAGGAACTTATAACCGCTATCAACAAAGACGGTTGATCTGTTGAAGACAACGGATCTGTTGGACGTGTAATGTCTGAAGTAAAATAAATAATAGGAGGGTATCTCTATGAGTAAGAAGGAACTGCTCGTTAGAGAGCTTGAACAAGTACCAGAGCCTTACATTGACGAGGTGCTGGATTTCGTCCATTTCCTCAAGGCAAAGATTACCAGAGAGGGTATCGCTATAGCCTCGGCAAGTGAATATGCGCTTGGTAAGGACTGGTTACGCCCTGAAGAGGAAGAGGCATGGCAAAGTTTATAAAGGGCGATGTTGTAGTAGTGCCATTCCCTTTTTCAGATTTAACACAGGCAAAGCGCCGTCCAGCACTTGTTATTGCCGGACTTGACGGAGATGATTTGATTCTCTGCCAGATAACAAGCCAGACCATAAGAGACAACTATGCAGTACCACTTAGCGACACTGACTTCGTAACCGGCGGCTTGAAGCAAATGAGCAATCTCCGCCCAAACAGAATCTTCACTGTTGACAGCCATATCATATTGTATAAGATAGGCGCGCTCAATGCTGCCAAAACCGTTGAGATTGTCAACGCAGTGGTAAACATCATCAAATCCTAAGACAATGTGAAATCTTAGTAATGGCCTCTATGCCAATAATAAGAAAGGGTATAGGTATAGAACTGGCCGTTATCTGCAAGTTGCCGGATGTTGAGTTTGTAGAGGCTGAGGAATTATCAGAATCTGATAGAGGCCATGATGGGTCGGGTAGCACTGACGTTGCAGGGTAGAGAGAGTTGATTCCATGTCATCTGTCGCGTTGATAAATGCTGTGCTTTATTACTTTTAACCATTAGTCCATTCATATCATTGATGATATCTGCACATGGTGGTCAATATTGGGTTATCAAAACCAGTATGAGGTGCTGACTGACTGTTACTTTGGTAATGGACGCGGAAAAATGACATGCATTCAATATTGACCCACCCATGCGGTCATAATCCTTGAACACCAGTTGATAGTTAGGGATAAAGTTTAAAAGCTCTACTGTACGGCAAACGAATAATTCCCCTCCAGAAATGCCTTCACGTACCAGTCCTTAGCCTCAAGGCTGCTTATGGCCATGTCAAGCTGTCTGGAACATCCAAGCAGCCGCCCAAGCATTTCAAGTTTCTCCTCTGTTTCACCTTTTGAAGCCCCATTGAGCACCGCTATTACAAGGTCACCCTTTACTTCTACCTTGAAACCGAATGCCTCTGTTACCTCTTTGATGAACAGGGCACGCCTCTGCCTTCCATCGACGCCGGCCCCGCCGCCGTTGAAACGAAAATTGATGTAATTGTTGATATAGCTCTCACCGCAAAATGCGTCTATTATGGAGTAGTGGTATGCAAGTTTGACGCTAAAATTGACATAACTGTCGGTAATGATGACATATACCTTCCCTCCTTTTTCCGAGACGCCGGTATTGACAAACGACCGTGCCATCACCGAGGCAAGCCCTCCCATATCGATAGCCACTGCCCCTGACCAGCATACACCCTCGTCAGTCATGCCGCGCCATAGCGCGTTAAACGGCACGGAACATATGTCTCCTATCGACAACCTCCTCAGAAACTTCGCCTCGTCAACCACACCGCCATCAAGGTCTATGACATAAAAACGCAGCGGCACACGCTCCGATGTAAGTTCCTGCGTAGAGCCTCCACGCTCTGTCAGCTTCCCAATGCGAAACATCTCCTTAACAGATATTTCATGTACAAATCTGATTATATCGTGAACCGTGGCAACATCCCCGGCCGATACGCCAGCCTCGCTGATAGTGGCAAGGTTAAGATGGGTAATGTTACGCATTACGGCCTTGATAACCGCCGCAGACGCAACATATTCCTCAGGGATAGCAGTTTCTGCCGCCAACAAGGTCTGCCTTGCCACACGCCCCTCATATATACGCCCCGTATCGCCATCGACTGTGACGGCCTCCACATTTCTTAATTTCTCCTTTACATCCATGGCGTTTATCACCATAGGGACGCCGAATTCACGCGCAACTGTGGCAAGGTGGCTTGTCCTGCTTCCGGTTTCTATTACCAGGGCGCAGGCCACAGACATCAGCCTCACATAGTCGTTAGAGGAGTTTTTTGCAACGGCAACCGCCCCTTTAGGAAACTCTGAAATCTGCTCAAATCTGTCCACAAATGATATCTGCCCATAGGCAATACCTCGGCTTGCCGTCTCCCCTTGCGCCAAACAATTCTTTACCGGCTGAGTCGGGACAGCTGGCTGAGATGATTGGCTATAAGATGCAGATATAATCCTCTTGACATGCAACGGGCGGGCCTGGAGAATCACTACCCTGCCCTTGTCATCGAGCGCCCACTCTATATCCTGAGGCATTTCAAAATGTTTCTCCATTATGCGACCAAAATCGTATAATGTTTCTATCTCATCTTCAGAAATTGTAGGGATTTTACGTAATTCCTCAGCAACTGCAACCTCCTTTAGACTGCCGCCTGCATCCGCCACCAGCTCTACCGCTTTATTTGTAATTATCTTACTAATTATTGTGCCGTCATGTTTGCGGTCTAAGATAAATGTATCTGGTGATATTGTGCCGTCTACGGCATACTTGCCCTGCCCCCATATCGAACTTAAAATGGCCTCTTCCTTGTCAGGGCTGCCAGGGTTCAGCGTATAAAGCACACCGGCGCAGCGTGAGTTAACCATCTCAAGCACCAGGACGGCCATAGGCATGTCCTTGTCTCTGAGCTTTTTTGCCAGACGGTAAAATATTGCCGTCCTGCCATACTTACTTGCTATCACCTGCTTATAGGCATCTATCATACCCTCTGAATGAACGTTCAGTACACTCTTAAACTGTCCTGCAAACGACACCATGCCGTCTTCGCCAACGGCGCTTGACCTGACTGAAAACATTCTTTCGCCGCCAATCTTATTAATCTCGCCCATAATCTGCTCCTCCAGTGCTGGCGGCACCTCAGCGCCCATAATCAACCGCTCTATCTCCTCAGAGGCGGCATCGATTGCATCATGGCAGTCCATAGAAAGAGGGGCAAGCAGAGATTCAATCTTTCGATTGAGGCCGTTGACAGACATAAACTCCCTGTAGCCTGACACCATTATCGAAAACCCACGTGGCGTGGGCAAATACAGCACATTATGAATCTCGCCGAGGTTGGCGGCCTTGCCGCCGGTATCTTTTATATCTTTTGCGGTTATCCTATCCAGAGGCATAACAAATCCGTCTGCCGCACCTACAGATTGCTCCTCGATAATGGCCGCCGTCTGTTCCCTGATTTGCTCCAGCACCCCAAATAGAAACATATAGCGCTTGTCAGTCATATCGTTTAAACTCTGTATAAAACTGAAACAGGAGCTAAACATACTTGCCATATATGATTTCAAGGCAGGTATAGTGATTGTCTTTTTTTCTATTTCCTCTTCGATGTCAGAGAGTGTATTTAGCAGTTCGTTGTTTTTTAAGAGCAAATCCTTGTAGCTATAGTACCTGCCCCTAAGCTCTATATATCCGTCGTCCGGAATGAGAAGCTCATCCCCAAAATCCCGATTATTGCTATTGAACTTCTGAAAAAAAGACTTGGCTCTGCTGATTAGCTCCCAAAATCTCATGCTTGTCTTAAATCGTATTTTCCTACGAGGAAGTTTGTGGCATAGTGGCGTATTGTCTGGTCGTTACATTCGATGGCATCGAAGTGCCATGCGTAAGCGATCAGCCTTCCTAAATAATTCAGGAGTATCTCCATCTCCAGACGGCTAATGTTGTCAGCACGGGCAAGGACTATACCGCCCTTTGTGCTGACTCTCATGTCCAGCTCTCTTAGTATATCGGCTATAAGCTGGGCTTTGCCTGAGTTTCCTGTAGTATTTGGCAAATTGCCGGGTGCTGCCCCAGTAAATCTATAATAGACATGGTTGTCCTTTACATTTTCGCCGCAGTAACAATCCAGCATATTAAAACTATTGCCCTGCTTGCCAGACCTGATTGTCAGATTAACGTAGTCCTGTGACACCACGGCAACACTATCACCATCAAAACATAAAGCTGACGGCATGTGTTTTTTATGTGACACCGGCATGGCGATGGAATCTGATGACTGCCAGTTCCAGATGTATGGACAGCTCATGCCCTCTACAATGGCCTGAAAGGGGATTGAGGCAATCTGTTGCCGCCGGGCCTCAGCGTTGCCCCCTATAAGCCCACCCCCAATGTCTATTACGCAAATATCTATCGGGGCTGGAATATCGAGCCTCACGGCTGCCTTGTCATGCAGGATTTCCTTGTAGCGGCTTGTATTTGTGGTCAACTCTTCTATTGCCTTTTCATGTATAAACCTGAGAATGTCGTGAAAAGTCTGACAAGCCTCGGCTGAGAAACTGCCCGGGTCTGTAAGGTTCAGAGGAGCCATATACCTCAGTATCTTCTTTAAAATCTTAAACTCTTTCTCCTGTGTCAGGTCAATATCCTCTGTAATATTATATCTGAGAAGTTCTTTTACTTTCCCGGCATATACCTTGTTATCTTCTGCGTCAACTGTAATTTCTTGCCCGTCTTGCAGCATACTGGTTGCTATGCCGGCATTTACGATGGTTGGCACACGGAACTCCCTCGCAATATTTGCCATATGGCTGGTAGGTGTCCCTATCTCTGTAATTATTGCGGCGGCCTTGGGCATAATCTTTATGAACTGGGACGAGTCGTGTTTGGCAACAAGCACCGAGCCGCATTTGAAATCCTTCAGGTCTTCCATGTGCCTGAGGTGAAATACCTTGCCTGCCCCTATGCCGCGACAGCCAATTATCCCTTGCCGCTCCATGATAACCTCATATTTTTGCAGGCTGGCGGAAATCGTCTCCTTAGGCGCTCTAATGGGCTTGGCTGAATACCTCAGCGGTCTGCTCTGCAAAAAGAACAACTCCTTCTTGTCGTTGAAAGTCCATTCTATGTCCTGGGGTTTTTTAAAGTAATGCTCTATCATTACCGCGTGTCGTGCGAGTTCTCTTATTTGAGTGTCGCTCAGGCACTGAGTCACTCTGTCTGATTGCGCAACTGGTACTTTTACTATCCCGCCGGTTGTGCCGTTTACATCCATTTCCGCCTTGTCACCGATTTTTCGCTCTATAATATTAAAGGGTTCATTCTTCTGTACAACATAAACATCAGCGTCAACGCTGCCCTCCGCAACCGTTGTCCCAAGCCCCCAGCTGCCGCTTATAATGACAACATCCCTGTCAATGTCATTGGGGTCAATCGAATACATGACGCCGCCAATGCGTGAATCAACCATTTTGATGCATCCAACGCTCATGGTGGTCATCATTGCGTCGTCTTCCGCGTGTGCATGGCTTTGATAGGCTGCAACCTCGGGACTGTAGAGACTGGCCAGCACCCTCTTATAGGCCTCGCTGATGCTTGTTAAATTGGCTGGCACGTTCAGTACAGATTCGAACTGTCCGGCAAATGACACGTCCGAGTCCTCCTTCTGCGCGCTGCTCCTTACGGCCAGGGGCCTACTGCCGCCGACGTTTAACTTCAAAAGGGCATTATTAACAGCGGCCTCAAGCTGCTGTGGCAGCTGGCCGTTTCTGATTATCTGTCGAGCCTTGTCAAAAAAAGCGCCATCGACGCCATTGCCGCCCAACTCGAATTCTTTCCGCAGCGATTCAATCTTGTCGTCAATGTGGTTGTACTCGATAAACTCCCTAAACGCCCCCGCCGTTATTGCAAAGCCCTCAGGGATGTTGAGCTTCAGATAGTTGCCAAGCTCGGCCACAGCAGCGTTTTTCCCCCCAACCTCGTCCGCCATTTCCCATGTGATTTGCTTGTAAGACATCACTGTTTCCTTTAAATCAGCGGCCGGTTTATCCTGAAGTATCCTGTTAACCTGTGTATTTATCCTTTCAAATACCCTGTGGAGGTATAAATATTTGTTTTCTGAAAGGGCGTTTAGGTTGTAGATGGACTGAAACAGGGTATCTGAGAACTCAGTGTAGGATTTCTTTATATAGTTAATGTCAAAGATATAATTGCCGCCAAGTTTATTCCCCATGTCGGCCATAATCTCAAGGGCATGGTTATTGGTGTTCAGAAGCTGTCGAAAACGGTTATATACAACCCGTAACGACAGCCGGACGTCAGATTGGCTGACCTCGTGGGTCGGCTCCTTTTTTGAAAATGCCCCAAAGAGTCTCTGCATCACACTATTCATGTCTTATCACCTGATTAATTTACGGCAAGGGCCGGTTGTCTCGATTCGTCGAGCTGCCGCTTAGCCCTGCCAATGGCTTGTTTAATGTCATCGATTGCCACCGGCTTGGATATAACGTCAAAGACCCCTTTTCTGAAGGCCTCTCTGACCATCTCCGTCTCGGCAAAGCCTGTCAGTATAATAACCCTTGCCAAAGGATTTTTCTGCCTTGCCGACTCAAGCACCATCATCCCATCCACGCCTTCCATTGCCATGTCGGTTACGATAATATCATAGGGAGTCCTGTCCATCTCTTCTATGGCGTGCATACCGTCGCTAAAGACCGACACCTCAAACCCCGCCTTTTCCATAATCTGCTTGAGGCGCTTGCACACAATTGTCTCGTCATCAACCACCATCAGACGGCATTTATCTTCTATCAATGTTAATTTCTCCTCTATTTGCCCTGCTATTCCACGCTGCCGGAGTAACTGACTTCCACCGGATGTTTCTCTTTGGCCTTTGCCCGAAATGTCCAGAAGAGGATTAAAAATGTGGCAACAAGGCCGCTGCCAAAGAGAAATATCTTGCTGCCCATCTCAAATAGCTCAATTGTGCCTTTACCCATGTCTATAAGTTTTAAGTTTTTGCAGTTAACTGGTATCGCAAATAATCTCGATACGACGCACAGGAGAATCAGCACCGCCGTTACCATTCTGATATATAGTTCTTTTACTACTTTCGTCCCCACCGCCCCAAAATATATCCCCGGCAATGAACCAACGTAAAGCAAAAGTACCAGCCTTAAATCGACATAACCATGAAGGGCGTAGCTAAACGTACCCCATCCACCTGTAAACACGGCCAGAAACAGTTCCGTGCCAGCGGCTACCGCCGTTGGAACCCCAAACAGGTAAATCATCGCCGGTACGCCTATAAACCCTCCTACGCCAATTGTCCCCGCCATATAACCCGTGGCTAATCCAACCACAAGCAGGGCGGCAAGGGAGATGTCAACTTTAGCTGTCTTAAAGTGTATCATGGGCGGCAGCTGAAATCTTCGCGATATCTTTAATAGTTTATCGGAGGGCCCTGTGCCAGGCTCTCTCTTTGACCTCATGGCGTCTTTAAGCATGAACGAGCCTATTATACTAAGGACAATGACAAAGAAGGTACTTACGTAGAGGTCTGAGCCGTCCTTGCCCATCTTATCAAAGAAGTACTTGTTGACAAACACCGCAAGGCTTATCCCCGCGGCAGCTGTAATCAAGAGGCAAAAACCCAGCTTTCTGTCTACATTACCCAATTCGCTGTGTTTTTTCGAGCCCATCATAGCCTTTCCAAACTTATGGGCAATGTTACTTGAGACCGCTATGACGCCGGGAACGCCGAGGTTCATCATGCCGGGGGTCATCAAAAATGCCCCGCCAGAGCCTATAAACCCTGAGATTGTTCCACCTATGAAACCAAGCACCACCACGCCCAGCATATACCATGGATGTGCGTCGAAAATCTGCGTCATTATGTTTGCATTCTCTATGATATGTGCATCTACCATTTAATAAGTCCTCCAAGCAACTTTAAAAAGCCCCCTATTATATTTATCTATATTTATCCAGTATGCTCATCCCTATTTCTCAAGTTTAAACATCTTTGGCAAAATATGTACCGTATTTCCCCATACCCAGGCATGGATAACAACTACGGCTATGATGGCGGCGGCACCATTGATTGTCATCGTCATAAACAGCCGTTCGTTAAGCGTTACAATCTTAGGGAAAAATATGCCGTACATTATTAATGATCCAATGGCATAAACCACGAACATGCCCCAGTTTATGTCTTTGCCGTTTTTTTCAGGGACTGACTCAAGGGCACGGGCTGTTGTTACCGGACATGCAAACTCTTTTTTCAGCAACTCAAGGGTTATTCCATTTTTCTTGAGCACACTTAACGCGCTGTCGCCTGCCAATATAAGGCTTGCCGGCATAAACCCCTTGAGCTTACTTATGAACTCCTCAGCGTCCGTACCCACGACATATGAGCTGCAAGTAACCCCTTCAGAGGCAAGAATCTCTGTGGCAGAGTTCAACAGTTTCATTAACTTGTTCACCTGTGCCCTGTCTGTCGTACTGGCTGGCAATATACCTATTATTTCAGTGTCGGCGGCCTTTGACGCCTTCAGCGCATATTTCAGCACCGGTGAGTCCATCTCCCACTGGTTGTCAATTACTATTATCCTTTTCAACGCTTATCTCCTGTGCTGCCCTGCTTAATCGTTATAACCGGAATATCTTGCCACCTCTTACGTCTTGATGCGGCTTTGGGGTTGGCCGCAAGATTTGTCTTTATCATATTGGTAATAACAACCATATATCAACACGCAAAGATATGTATTCTTTACAATTGAATTGCTTACCGGCCATAGGTAAATTGCCTATGGCAATTTGCCAGCACATGCGTTTACAATAGTTACAGTATGGCACATATACATTTTGAGCATGATTTAGACGTAATATATTTTATCTATGGCCTGTCGTTTTTCATAATGGGCTACAGCATCTTAACCCAGTGCAAACCAAATAGTATCTACAAAATTGGCAGCATTATCTGGATGCTTGGCCTCTTTGGCGTACTGCACGGCATCAACGAGTGGCTTGACATGTGGGCGCTTATCAAGGGCAGGACAGCGCTGCTGGATTACACGCGCTGGGGCGTTGCCATCGTATCCTATTGCTTTGTCATGGATTTCGGGCTTAGAATGTGTTTCCGCGGGATAAGAAAAGTACAGGGCGGCGCCCTATCTATCGACATCTGGTTAATTGCCTTTATTGTTGTTGCAATTGCGGTATTTTCGGCGCGCTCAGATGACTTTTTGATTACCTCCAATATACTGTCGAGGTATTTTTTGGGACTTACCGGTGCGCTTCTTACCGGCGCCGGGTTTATCATGTATTACTACAGGGAGGATGAGAATCTAAAGAATGCCGCTAACATGAAGTATAAGTTTTGGATATTGGGCATGTCCTTTTTTATCTACGGCATACTTGGGGGGTTAATCGTCCCAAAGGGTGATTTTTTCCCGTCAAACATACTCAACGTCGAATGGTTCCATTCGGTTACGAACCTGCCGGTGCGCCTGATTCGTGGGATTTTCATAACCATATCGGCCTTGAATATTGGCAGCATTCTCTCCACTTTCCAACGGGAAACCAACTACCGGCTTGAGGAAGCTCTGGCCCACAGAAGGACAATCGAAGACGAACTCCTGGCATCGAGGCAGCGCCTCCGGTCATTAGCAACGCGTCTGCAATCGCTTATCGAAAAAGAACGCACCAGAATCGCCAGAGAACTCCACGATGAGCTTGGGCAGTCGCTGACCTCGTTAAAGATAGACATAGATGAACTGCTCATATCAAACGCTACCACAGACAGGGTAGTGCTGATTGCCCAAATCTACGACATAGAGAAGTCCATCGACTCAATTATTGACCGTATGCACAATATTGCAACAGAGCTGCGGCCAAGCATATTAGACCAGCTTGGCCTGCTTGCGGCCATAGAGTGGCAGGCAAGAAAATTCGAGCAGCGTACGGGAATTAAATGCAACATCAGGTACACTACTAAAACCACTTCGGCCCTTGGCAGCCTTGGCGCCGAGACCTCCACTACTGTTTTTCGCGTATTTCAGGAGGCAATAACAAACGTCTGCCGCCATGCAAACGCCAACAAAGTTAACGCGTTTATGTATAATAGAGACGGTGTACTTGTGATAAAAATAGTTGACGACGGCATTGGAATAGAAGACCATAAGATATTTGACAATAGTTCCCTGGGGATTCTGGGGATGAGAGAGCGAGTTGCCATGTGTGGATGGCAGCTCTTGATTAAAGGGAAGGCGGGGGTGGGAACATCCGTGAAAATTGTTATTCCTGGTATAGCAGATGATAAAAATACTATTAGTTGACGACCATCCCATAGTGAGGGAGGGGATAATAAAGATACTGCACAGGCAGCCGGATATTGACACGGTCGTTGAGGCCGAGACCTCCCAAGAGGCGCTTGCGTCTCTGAAAAAGTCACAATTCAACGTTGTGATTCTCGATATTTCCCTGCCAGACAAAAACGGCCTCCTGACGCTTGAGCAGATAAAGCACGATTATCCAGGCCTGCCTGTCCTGATGCTCAGCATGTATCCGGAGGAGGAGTACGCCATACAATCGTTGAAATTAGGCGCATCGGGCTACTTGACAAAGAAGGCGCTGCCTGATGAGCTATTAAACGCCATAAAGAAAATCGCAGCGGGCGGGAAATACATAACCGCTACGTTAGCAGAGAAACTTGCCTGCGAACTCGATAGGAAATCAGACAAGCCCCTATATAAATTCCTTACAAACAGGGAATTCAACGTCATGGAGATGATAGTAGCCGGAAGAACCCCAAAGGAGATAGCGCAACAGCTGACACTAAGCGTAAGGACAATAAACACCTACAGAAGCAACATCATGGAAAAACTCCAACTGAGAAATAACGCCGAACTCGTACGATACGCAATTGAAAATAAGCTGTTTAATAAACACTTGTAACGCTTCCAAAGCGCTCCTTACTCATATCCCGGCGAGTTTTATGAGTGCTGCCTCTGTTTTTGCCGCCATTTGCCTGACGCTGAAGTGGTCTTCAATTGCCTGCCTTGCCATGCGGCGGGCCTCAGTCATTTTATCTGCTGGCCAATTTAACATCAAATCCCATGCCGCTGCCATAGCGGACGGGTCTTGTTTGGCAACCGCAATCCCCGTGTCACCAACAATCAGCCGCGAATCCCCAACGTCAGTAACAACACACGGCACACCACAGGCCATCGCCTCGCAGATAACATTTGAAAGCCCCTCACTTATCGATGAGTTTGTTACTATGTCCATCGCATTATATGCCGCGACGATGTCGGCTACCCAGCCTGCCCAGATGACTCGTGAGGCAAGCTCTATGGCCGCGGGAGTGTTTTTAAGCCCTGCTACAAATTCCTTTGCCCCCGTCCCCACGCACACAAATCTCACGTCATTGCGCTTCGAAGACAGGATTGCCGCCGCCTGTAAGAACGTCCGGTGGTCTTTTATCGGGTCAAGCCTGCCGAATATGCCAATTAGTCTCACGCCTTCGGGGATTTGCCACTGTTGTCTTTGAAGCTGCCTTGCAGCATCGAGTGGCCTGAATCGCCACGGGTCAATGCCGTTGTGAATCACAATCATGCGTCTGACGCTATAGCCGCAGCTGGCGTGGTGCCTCATGCCGGCCTCGGAATTGGCTATTATCAAATCCGGGATGCGTGAGAGCACAGCCCCGGCCTTAAACATAAAGGTTGATACCCAGTGATATAAAGACAAGTCCATGTCTGACGACAACAGCCCCCAGACTACCTTTGCCCCAACCGCCCTGCCAACTATTGCCCCTATCTCATTAGCAACCCCCATAAAGCCATACACGATTGCTGGTTTAAAACTACGTGCCTCTTTGACAATGCGAAAAACCGGCACGGGGTCCCATCTGCCCCTTTGCCTAAACGATACGACGCGCACTCCTGCAACCCCGTCCAGCTCAGACCGGAAGGCCCCGCCGTCATAAAACGCCCCCACTGTGATTGCAAACAGTGACTTATCCAGTGCCTTGACCAGCTCAATCAGCTGCCGCTCAGCCCCTCCAGTGTCAAGCGTTTGGATTAGAAATAATATTCTTATCTTTTGCATAGCCCCGCAGCCACAGACACGGTCTTTCTCAGCCCTTCATCTATAGTATATTTGGGCGTCCAGCCAAAGGCCTTTTCGATCTTTTTCGTATCAGCGACGCAATCTGGTATCTCGTTTTTTCTCACTTGCCCCTCAGATATGATTTTCTTATTAGTTGCCGCAATTGTCTGGAGTTTATCTATTATCTCTTTCACAGAGTAACTCTCCCCCAGGCCAATGTTAAATATTTCAGGCGCGGTAGATTTGTACTTGAAGAGGGCGTACATATATGCCTCAATCACGTCGTCTATATAGATGTAGTCGCGCCGCGGCATGAGGTCTTTCACTACTATGGTATCACCTTGGCAGAGGCATTGCCGTATCAGCGAAGGAATCAGAAATACATCACCCTGCCCCGGTCCGTAGATATTAAATGGCCGCAATATCACTGGAATAATGGCGTAGTCTTCGTAGTACCCCAGCATAAGCGCCTCTGCCATCAGTTTGCTGCGGCCATAGGGGTTTTGAATGCCGGTGGGATGGCTCTCGTCAATTGGCAGGCACTCCGGCCTTCCATAGACATATGAGCTTGCGTAGACGATCTTTTTTATCGCATTCTTGCGGCAGAACTCAAGGACATTTAACGTGCCATTAATATTTTCCCGATACACACGCGCGGGGTTTTCAAATGCGTCGGGGACGAATGTCCTTGCGGCGAGGTGAACAACGGCGTCGACTTTTCTTATGCCTTCAAAGGATTTCTCATCAGAGGTGTCTTTACCATTTGTTATATCGAACTCCTCAACCGCCACACCCTTGTCTTTGAGTCTTCTGACAAGATGCCGCCCCACAAAGCCGTCGCTTCCAGTTACCAGTACGCTTGTCAGGCCTTCCATTGGTTAATCAGCTCTACTGCCTTTTCATAGTCTGAGATTCGTCCGATGTCAAGCCAGCGCTCCCCAATGTCATAGACGCTGATGCGCCCCCCCGCCTTTTTCAGCGAATCTATCAGTGAGGGCATGTCAAGTCGGCGCTCGTGCGGTATGTGTTGAAACACTGACTGGCTCAATATATATATCCCAGCGTTGATAAAATGATCATACGAGGGTTTTTCTATTATTGTCTCTAACAGATCATCTCCGTCCTTATTAATGACGGCATAGGGAATGGTGAATCTATAGCCCTTTATGCCTATTGTGATGTCCGCCCCTGTTTCAACGTGACGGTCATACATCTTGTCGATATTGATATTCATTATCAAATCGCCGTTGACAACACAAAACGGTTCTGTAAGGTTGTCCCTGATGAGACCGATTGACCCAGCTGTGCCCATTTTCTGTGGTTCTTTAAATAGGTGTACAACTGTGCCGTCTGCCTTACGGCTTTCTAACCATCCCTCAAACTCCCTTGCCTTATAGTTCACAGAGACATAGACCTCACCAAAACCGCAAGACCCCAAGCATTCGATAATATGATCAAGAACTGTCGTATCCCCAACGGGCAGCAGGGGTTTAGGCAGGATAAATGTGTACGGCCTCAGGCGCACTCCCTCGCCGCCCGCCATTATTACGGCCTTTTTAGACATTATATATGTCGGCCTTGTACTTGTCTATGTGTCTTCTTATCCACTGGATAGTCTCACTTAGACCGTCATCGAGTGAATAGGAGGGCTGCCAGCCCGTTGCGGCAAGCCTTGTGGTATCGGCCAACAGCCTTTCGACTTCGCTGTTAGAGGGACGTGCCCTTTTTTCGTCGAACTCTATTGTTAGTTCGGCATCCATCAGGCGCATTATCTTTGTAGTGAGGTTGCCTATGCTTATCTCGAAGTTCGAGCCGATGTTAGTCACCGTGCCGATTGACTCCTGCGTCTGGGCAAGGCGTATCATGGCAGAGACGGTGTCCTTTACAAAAGTGAAATCCCTTGTGGGGTGCTGAGAGCCTAACTTAATCCTCTTTGCCCCAGACTCTATCTGCGTAATAATAGTGGGGATGATGGCGCGGGCAGACTGCCGCGGGCCGTATGTATTAAATGGCCGGACTATGGTAATAGGAAGTGAAAATGCCCTGAAGAAACTCTCTGCAATTGCGTCAGCGCCGATTTTTGTTGCCGAATAGGGGGATTGCCCCGCAAGTGGATGCCCCTCGTCTATGGGGACATATCTGGCCGTGCCATATACCTCAGATGTTGACGTGTGAATAATGCGCTGAGTCTTAAAATCCTTTGCGGCCTGAACGATATTCAGCGTACCTTCTATGTTGGTCTTAACGTATGAGGCGGGGGCGATATAGGAATATGGAATGGCGATTAAGGCGGCAAGGTGAAAGACTATGTCCATGCCATCGAGGGCGTCCCTGACGTTATAGGCGTCTCTGATGTCGCCGCAGTATACATCTAATTTACTTTGCAGCTCATCGTCAAACGTGTCTATCCAACCCCATGAGTTAAAGGAGTTATAATAGGTAAACGCGCGTACTGAGGCCCCAAGCGCTAAGAGGGCCTCTACTAAATGGCTGCCTATGAAACCACAAGCGCCCGTGACGATGACTTTTTTGCCTTTCCAATCCATTGATTTCTTTTGAGCCGCTAAATGATTTGGCCCGGTTTAGCTCTTGGATTTTTCCCTCGCTATGGCAATCTTTCCCGAACGAACGAACTCTTTGACTCCCATCGGCTTTACAAGCTCAAGAAATGCCTCGATTTTAGACTCATCCCCTGTGATCTGTATCGTATAGGTCTTGGGGCTTGAGTCCACTACTCTGCCTCTGAATATCTCGGTAAGCCTCAGCACCTCGGCCTTCTGCTCCTGAGGCGGGGCTACTTTAACAAGCACCATTTCTCGCTCGACATGGTCGACATCATAAAGGTCTTGTACCTTTATCACATCGATTAGCTTGTTTAACTGCTTGTTGATTTGCTCGACTATCTGGTCTTCACCCCTTGTAACGATAGTCATCACGGAGACCTTTGGGTCTAGAGTCTCCCCAACAGAGATGCTCTCGATGTTATAACCGCGTCCACTGAACAGCCCGGCAACTCTCGACAAGACGCCGAACTTGTTCTCTACCTGCACAGATATTGTATGTCTTTTCATAGCGGCTCCTCTATGTAAATTTGCTATTTAACGGCCTTAAGCTTCTTACTTTCCTTTTTCTTAGGCGCTTCCTCTTCGTCGAATAGCATCTGGTCAATCGCCGCACCGGCGGGAACCATCGGGAAGACCTTCTCCTTCCAATCGATTACGAAGTCCATAAATACCGGCTTTTTGATCTTCAGCGCCTCTTTGATAACCGGCTCAACGTCTGAGGGCCTCTCAGCACGCAGCCCGATGGCTGAGTATGCCTCGGCGACCTTGACAAAATCTGGCACCACATCAAGTCCGCTGTGCGAGTATCTCTCGTTGAAGAACATCTCCTGCCACTGCCTGACCATGCCGAGATAGCGGTTGTTTAAAATTGCCACCTTAACGGGCAGCTCATAGACCACGGCTGTTGCCAGCTCCTGTATGTTCATCTGAATGCTGCCATCACCGGCTATGTCAATAACGGTCTTATCAGGATGAGCAACCTGAGCGCCGATTGCCGCCGGGAATCCATAGCCCATTGTGCCAAGCCCGCCAGAAGTCAAAAACGTGCGCGGCTTATCGAATTTAAAAAACTGTGCCGCCCACATCTGATTTTGTCCTACCTCTGTGGTAATAATGGCGTCTCCGCCCGTTGCCTCGTAGAGTTTCTCTATCACATACTGGGGTTTAATCACCGAATCGGAGTATGTGTAGCTCATCGGCCTGAGCTCTTTCCACTGGTCAAGCTGTTTGAGCCATGCCATTCTTATCTGCCCCCACTGGGTCTTTTGCTCCGCCTTGACGATTTCGTTGAGCGCTGTGAGGATATTTTTTGAATCCCCTACGATAGGAATGTCAACATGCACATTTTTTCTTATCGAAGTGGGGTCAATATCTATGTGTATAATGGTGGCATTAGGGGCAAAGGCCGAAATCTTGCCAGTCACCCTGTCGTCAAACCTCATGCCGACTGCCACTATGAGGTCAGAGTCTTGAATCGCCATATTGGCGTAATATGTGCCGTGCATACCGGGCATCCCCAGAGACAGCGGATGCGTTGAGGGGAAACTGCCTATCCCCATGAGGGTGGTGATGACTGGGACTTGCGTAAGCTCTGCAAGTTGCCTAAGCTCATCAGAGGCGTTAGAGAGAATGACTCCACCGCCTGCGATAATCACCGGTTTTTTAGACTTGGCAATCTCATCGACGGCCTTTTCTATCATCTTTTTGTTACCCTCGACGGTTGGGTTATAGCTGCGAATCTGGATTTTCTCAGGCCAGTTGAATGTTCCCATACCTGCGGAAATATCCTTTGGCAGGTCGATAAGCACCGGCCCCGGCCTTCCTGATGAGGCAATATGAAACGCCTCTCTGATTGTAGGAGCAAGGTCGTCTATGTTCTTAACCAGATAGTTATACTTGGTGCAAGGACGGGTAATGCCTACGATGTCGGCCTCCTGAAAGGCGTCGTTACCGATGAGCATAGTGGGTACCTGCCCTGTTAGAACAACAATGGGAATGGAGTCCATTGCGGCAGTGGCGATGCCTGTGACCGTGTTTGTAGCTCCTGGGCCGGATGTAACGAGTGCCACACCCACTTTACCGGTGCAACGGGCATAGCCATCAGCCATGTGAGTAGCACCCTGTTCGTGCCGCGTAAGAATCAGCTTAATACCTTTTGCGTCATAGAGGTAATCGAAGAGATTTAGTACAACGCCGCCAGGATACCCGAATAAATGCGTAACCCCTTCTTTTTTTAACGACTCTACGACAATCTCTGCGCCGCTAACTTTCATATTTCATGCTCCTTAACGCATTGCAGCCCTGATAAGTCATCTGGCCGCACGCAATATAATTTTTTCACAGTCTCAGAGTATATCATATGCATCGCCCTATAGTAAAGACGCCCGCAGGGTAATTCTCATGCCAAACGTAAATTAATCAGACACGGCCCCCTGCACGTCAGGGCAAACGCATTAGAAGTCCAATAATCCGAGCCGCCCTTATTTCGTCATTCCAGCTTGTCCTGAATATGTCCTTAAAGCCTCAGAATATGCAAATCATCGTTAAACTCCCACGTAAGGGACGATTCCGGACAACAGACTGTGTCATAATAGATTCCGGAGATTGTTCATGCAAATTAGAATCATCCTGAGCCTGTCGAAGGATGCTCCTTTGTATATCATTTCTCCATAAATCGGCAATCCTTCGACAAGCTCAGGATGATTCGACAGGGTGATTTCAGATGAAGAATCATTTTTACTGTCTTTTTAGTGATTTGATGTGGTTGGTTTTCTATTGTGACACAGTCTGCAAGCCGGAATGACGGCAAGGAATAAGGCAGACTGCTTACACAGACAATTTCTGATTAATGTTTTAAATGCGTTTACCCTGCCCTGCACGTTGACCCTGAGTCCATCGGTGGCATGGATACCAGATTCCACATGCGTTTATAATCAGCTTATAAGTAAGTAGACATATTGATAGGGCATATTGCAATCTTTCTTATGTATAAAAAAGCTGCGGATTATGTCTGGCAATTTCTGCAAAGAACATAAGAAATACGTGACTTTTTGCTTGAAGTCATCTGCATTTGCTATGATTTGTTTGTCTATGCCATGATGTTTTATATCATTGTCAGACCAAGTCGTCTATATTAAGCAGCGGTGAACGCGGTGGTAGAAAAAACAACTGAAGATTTCCTGAAGTTGACTCTACATACTCTCGTACTTTATTTGAGCGATGTACTGGGTGGTCGTCTACTATTAGAACTATCTTTCTTTGAGCGTTGTGAATAAGCCGTTTTAAAAATTTTATAAATGTATCGCTGTTGATCTTGTCTTTCGTCACCATGAAACGCATACTGCCCCCTGGCACTTATGGCTGACAGCATATTAAGGCCGGCTCCCGTTGATTCTATTGCAGGGGTACTGCCCACAGATGTTGTGCCCGAATGATAATCTGAGCGCACATGGGCCGCATCCCCAAAGTATATCTCTGCATCCTCCTCTTTTGCCATTGTCTTTATTTTAGGATAATCCTCTTCATGCCATTTCTTTACTTTATCCTTATCCTGCTGATATGCTGCCCTCAATGGACGCTGTGGGCTTAAACCAAGCTTCCTAAGCAGCCGTCCTACCGACACTTCAGTTAGGTTGACCTTAAACTCATCTTTTATCAGAACCTTTACCATCCACCTTGTCCATAACGCAAATTGAAATTTCAACTGCATCAAATTCTTATCGACTATTGTGTCATATATCCACTTTAATTGCCAGCCGGTTAATTTCGGCGGTCTGCCAAACAGCTCCTTGGCCTTTAACGCTTCTACTCCTCCTTCCCGATATATTGAAAGCCAATTATAAATACTACTACGTCTAAATCCTAAGGCTTTTATTACTACTTCTGGGCTTTCTCCAGCCTCTACTTGCTTGACAGCTCTTATTCTTATCTCCTCTAATGTCTTATGATCTAATTTCCTGCCATCTAATTCTCTCATGCTCTATTGTAACATTTTATTTAACAATACGTCCACTTACCTATTAATAAATAATATAGGAATAAATATATTGATTCTTTATTGGAATCATATATCCATTAAATATGATATATGCTAATGCTAACAAATATATAACCATAATATATTAAAGATAGGATATTAAATCTCTTGGGGGTTGTATTCCCCGTCGCTTGCGACGTAACTGATGGTTA
>JADFXZ010000200.1 GCA_015233265.1 Nitrospirota bacterium | reverse complement strand
TTTCCTTGAATTACTTGAGGAGATGTTAGTGGATGCCCTGCTCAGAAAGACTAATCAGGCGATGTCAGCTGTCCTATAAATATGAAAGCACAGATGCAGGCATATAGGAGTCCTCATGTGATAAGCGCAAGGTCTGTCGGGTTAGTATTAACAGTGCTGATGGTGATTGGGTTTGTAATTTTTATAGGCCATTACGCTGTGAGCGCGGAGTTTTTCAAGGTAAACAAGTACGCGGTGGAGGGAAACAGCCGCCTGAAAGACAGCGAGATATTTGATTTGATGGACGTAAAGGGAAAAAACATACTGTCACTAAACGCTGAGGTACTTGCACACCGCCTCGATGCCTCACCGTGGATAAAGCTGTCATATATAAGAAAGGAACTGCCGTCATCCATATTGGTTAAGGTGGTGGAGAAGGCCCCTGAGGCGGTGCTCAACGACGGTCGCTCGATGTATCTGATTGATGAGGCCGGAGTAAAACTCGAGGCAATCGAAAAGGCTGTTGCCGGTTTGCCGGTTATAAACATAGAAGAGCCATATAAGAGGGCATACGCCGAGGCTGTAAGACTGATAAGCGTAATAAATAAGACGCCTGAACTGGCTGGCAAGGCCGTGGAGATCTCTGGCATGAGACCAGAGGATATCTCCCTGACATTAAACGGTCTGGTGATACTGATAGGTTATGGAGATTATGAGAAGAAACTGGCGAGTTATTTTTCGTTGAAAGAGGAGATAGCGGGCAGGAATATAGCTATAGAGTATATAGACTTGAGGTTTTCAAACAGACTTATTGTCAAGCCGGTAAAAAAGGATATGAAATGGGTGAAGGGAGCTATATAAGCGTACTTGACATCGGGACGTCGAAGATTGCGGCAGTGGTGGTCAGGGTAACTGAGACCGCAACGGAGGTGGTCGGTATGGGTGTGGCTGCCTCAGCCGGGGTCAGAAAAGGCGTTATTGTGGACTTGGAAGCTGCGGCGGCGGCCATCAAAGAGGCGCTGCAGCGGGCGCGTGCCGTCTGCGGAATTGAGATAAAGGAGGTCATTACGGGGCTTTCTGATTCACATGTAAAGAGCTTCAGCAGTTCGGGGGCAGTAGTGCTCAGCTCCGATTACGTAACGCAGCGTGATATAGACAAGGTGATGGAGACCGCCGGGACAGTATATGTGCCTTTGGACAAGGAGATCATGCACATGATCCCCGTAGAGTACATAGTAGATGGGCAAGGGCAGATATATAACCCCGTAGGGATGAAAGGCGTGCGCCTTGAGGTAAACGTGCAGATAGTGGCGGGGTCGTCGACGTCGATACATAATGTGGAAAGATGCTGTGCGATGGCCGGCCTAAAGACAGCCGACATAGTTTTTAACCCATTTGCGTCGGCCTCTGCGGTACTCAGAGATGACGAAAAGAAATATGGGGCAATACTGATAGACATCGGCGGGGGTACAACTGACATAGCGCTCTTAAAGGATGGCGTGTTTATGGGGGCTGCGGTAATAGACATTGGCGGCAACCAGTTTACCAACGATATAGCCGTAGGGCTGAGACTACCGGTGTATGAGGCGGAGAGATTGAAAAAGGCATATGGAATGGCAACATTTCCAGATGAGTACTTTGGCGAGGAGATAACAGTAACGGCAAACATGGAAGAGCGCAGGATATCGAAATCGTTTATAACGGAGATAATAAAGGCCAGGAGCGAGGAACTCTCCGCTATGATAAAGGAAGCGATACTCTCGATACCAGGCTTTAGCTGGCAGCCATGGTCAGTGGTGATAACAGGTGCGGTGGCGGAACTCAAGGGGCTTGAGGGATTAATTGCCGGGGTGTTGGATTTGCCGGTGAGAGTGGGCACATGCCAGTGGGCCAATTGGACTGGGATTGGCGATAAGCTCTGCGGTCCGACATATGCAACGGTCATGGGTTTGGTTTCATATACGAGGAAGAGGTTCTACGAGGACGGTACCGCGGAGGCATTTACAACGGGTCAGTATTCGATGTCGAAGTGGTTTAAGGGCCTTGTAGGAAAGTTTTTTAATAAATAGGTTGCAAACAAAACAAAAAGGAGGAGATAGGGATGTTTGAATTAGTGGAGTCAAATGACGGTAAGGCCAACATTAAGGTAGTAGGCGTCGGTGGGGCGGGCGGCAACGCAATTAACAATATGATAGCCGCGGTGTTGAAAAATGTGGAGTTTATCGCGGTGAATACTGACTTACAGGTGTTGAACTCGTCAAACGCCGAACTAAAACTGCAAATAGGCCAAAAGATCACCAGGGGACTTGGCGCCGGGTCAAACCCTCAGGTAGGCAGAGAGGCAGCCCTTGAAGACGCTGACAGGATAAAGGAAATCCTCGATGGGGCGGATATGGTGTTCATAACGGCTGGCATGGGTGGCGGAACGGGCACGGGTGCTGCCCCTATCATAGCTGAGATTGCAAGAAACCTCGGCGCGCTGACCGTAGCGGTGGTGACAAAACCGTTTTTCTATGAGGGCAGAAAGCGTCTCAGTAACGCAACCCTCGGCATCAAGGAACTCAACCAGTTTGTCGATACAACTATCGTAATCCCAAATGACAAGATTTCCCTGGTCGTGGAAAAGGGTACCCCGCTGATAAAGTCATTCGAAGTAGCCAATGATGTGTTAAAGGACGCCGTACAGGGCATAACCGACCTGATACTGTTACCCGGGCTTATCAACCTTGACTTTGCAGACGTAAAGACGATAATGCAGTACTCGGGCAAGGCGGTAATGGGCATAGGAAAGGGCAAGGGTGAACAGGGACACATCGATGCGGCAAAGAAGGCCATATCCAACCCGCTGCTTGAGGAGACTTCAATCGATGGGGCAAGAGGCATACTAATTAATATAACCGGCGGGTCTGACCTTACACTGGATGCCGTGCAGGGGGCATCGGAGCTAGTATTCGATTCAGCCCATGATGACGCTGACATCATATTTGGAGCAGTCATCGACCCTTCACTAAGCGGCGAGGTAAAGGTTACGGTGATAGCCACTGGCTTCGAGGAAAAGAAAGAGGCCAAGATATCTATACCAGAGCTCAATAAATGGAAAAATCAGGAAAAAGAACGCACGTTTTCCCGAGGCGCAGACAGAATCCTCTCAAAGTCCCTCTTTGATTTCTCCAAAGAGGATAAAATCCCTACAACCGAACTCATAGCCAGCTATGAGGACGACATGGACATTCCGACATTTATAAGAAAACAGAAGAAACCAGAATAAATAAGGTTGTCAGTCTCTCCACCAGGAAGGGCAGAGAAATACCCCCCATGACATTCTCTGCCCCCCTCCTCCTCAATGGAGAGGAAGCCTGACCTTTGCCAGAAACTTGCCAGAAACTTGCCAGAAACTTGAAAGAAGGCGGAAGAAAAAAACTGCGGCAACCTAAGCATGACCGCAAGGTGCATGACGGGCCGGGCAGTTATGAAACCGGTGCAGCCTGCAAAGACCACGGCGGCAAGACCCGCGTGTGCCTGGCCTATCCGAACACATACAGAATTGGAATGTCCAGCCTCGGCCTGCGGCTTGTCTACGGGATGCTCAACTACAGGGATGATGTCGTTTGTGAGCGGGTATTTTTACCGGAGCCAGGCGCCCCCCCGCGCATTTACACTGTGGAATCTCAAAAAATCCCCTCAGAGTTTGATATAATGGCGTTTTCCATATCGTATGAAAATGATTTTCCTAACGTGGTTAAGATACTGAGGGCCTCAGGCATACCTCTGTACGCCAGGGACAGAGCCTCTCACTATCCACTGTTAATCATGGGCGGGCCGTGCGCGTTTATGAATCCTGAGCCGATTGCTGATTTCTTTGACGTGGTGGTAGTAGCTGAGGCGGAGGCAGTCTTAGACGGGTTGATGGACATGTGCAGAGAATACGGAGATAGGACGGCGCTTCTTGCGGCGTTGGCAGGCGTAGACGGCATGTACATACCGGCACAGCGCGCCAAGACGATAAAGCGGCGCTTCTTAATCGACATGGATGTCCCGCGCAGAGCGGAAAACCTGTCGCAGCTGATGACACCGAATACGGAGTTCTCCGCAATGTACCTTGTTGAGGCAATGCGGGGCTGCCCGTGGAGATGCCGTTTTTGCGC
>JADFXZ010000199.1 GCA_015233265.1 Nitrospirota bacterium | reverse complement strand
GTTTTCTCAGCTATATCTTAACTGATTGTCCCATTTTATGGGTCCACTATAGTCCCGTGAATTCTAAATTATTCTTGATACCCCACACCTCTGCGGCAAACTCATGCCCCCTCAAAAAAAAGGGGGGGACTGGCTGCTTTTCTATTATGACACAGTCTGTTGTCCGGGATCTTCCCTTTCGTGGGAGTTAAGGACAGATTCCGGACAAGCCGGAATGACGAAATAGGGGCGGCAATGACATATCGGGCTGCCCGTTATTTCAAATGCGTTTGCCTGGTGCCGTCAGCGACCAATGTACTTACCAGCCTCATATCTTGCATTCTGTTTTTTCCCATCGGGCGTGGTTGTAACTCCAGGGCCATCTGGCAGTCCGTCTTTAAATCCACCGGCAAATGACGCACCGTCAGGCCTGACCATAGTGCCCTGACCGTTTGGTCTACCGTCCTTAAACTCACCAGTGTATTTGCCACCGTCCGGGTAGGTCATAGTGCCCTGGCCGCTTGGTTTACCGTCGATGAACGCACCGGTGTACTGACCTCCGTCTGGTGTGGTTGCACTGCCCTGGCCGTTTGGTTTGCCGTCCTTAAAGTCTCCGGTGTATTTTATTCCACCTGGGCCAGTGGTAGTGCCTTTGCCGTTTGGCAGACCATTTTTAAACTCACCGACATATGTCCCGCCATCGGGCCTGACAGCTGTGACATGGCCCTCTGGAAGGCCATTTTTAAACTCACCGGTGTACTTTACACCGTCTGGCCCGGTGATGGTCTTCTGTTCGGCATGTGCTGTGAAACACATAAGACTCAGTGACAAAAGTGCTGCTGCGGAAATGCGTTTAACCATGGTAGTCTCCTTTTCAAATTTTTGCTAAAGCGGCATTACAGGCGGCCTCGGATTTTTTGATGAGTGCCTCTGTCGTCTTAGTTCTTTTGTCCTCAAGGGCAGCGTGTATCTCAGGGTATTTAATGGAGAGAATCGAACAGGCCAGATACGCCGCATTTGCCGCACCGTTTATGGCCACTGTGGCAACCGGTATGCCTGAAGGCATCTGAACAGTTGAGTATAGGGCATCAACGCCGCCAAGTTCTCCAGATTTAAGCGGCACTCCTATAACGGGAAGCGTCGTATGGGCAGCAATAGCCCCTGCCAGATGAGCGGCCATCCCAGCACCAGCTATGATTACCTCTATGCCGCGTTGCCTTGCAAGCTTTGCCAGTCGGGTGGTCTCCTCCGGCATCCGGTGGGCTGAGCTGATGGTCATCTCGAAACTCACGCCCAACTCATCCAGTACATTGGCAGCCTTTTTCATTATGGGCAGGTCACTTTCGCTTCCCATTACAATTATTACAAGGGGTTTTTCATTTTTCATGCTGGTCACTCCTAATCTCTGAGTCATTATTGCGTTTTCTGGCCTTATGCTCATACATTAGCTGGTCTGCAGCCCTCATCAGGGCGTCTATCGTTAAATCACTCTCTGGCCGGTAGAGGACAAACCCAATGCTGAGTGATATTGTGTATGGAGAGCATTTTTGGGAATTGAAGACGATCGTAGCGTTTAGTAGCCTTTGCGTAACCACATCCTCGGTTATGCCAAATAACTCCGTAATTAACACAACGAACTCATCCCCGCCGATTCGGCCTATTATGTCTGACTGCCTGAATGTCTCTCTTAGTATACACGCCGTATCGATGATTGCCTTGTCACCTGCTAAATGACCAAGTGTGTCGTTTATACGCTTAAGGCCGTCGACATCAATGAAGACTATGGCGATTTCTTTGTTAAATCTCTTGGCGAGTTTGAGCTGGTGTTCTGCTAGGATATAAAACCCGCGGCGATTGTTAAGTTCGGTCATACTGTCTGTAAGAACCATGTGGCGAAGCTGTTCCTCCAGTTGCTTTCTCCTCGTATGGTCCTTAAATGAGATGGCAACGCCAAGAACATTGCCTTTGTCATCCTGAATCGACGCAGTGGTCACGCTTACCGGTATGGCCTTGCCCGTGTCTGTTATCAACAAATGGTCGCTCAGGCTGACAGGGTCTTTGTCATGAGTGCTAGAGGCGATAATGGGGATGAGCACATCCTCGGATAAGCCATCGGCGATTTCAATAGCTGCCTCGTCTTTCAGTGTTATCAGCTGCCCTATTGGCAGCCCTAAGACCTCCCCTTCCTCAAGGCAGGCCATCTTTGCAGCCGCCTTATTAATAAACGTAACACGTCCTACGGCGTCCGTAGTGATTACACCGTCGCCGATGCTCATCAAGGTGGTGGAGAACCACTTATGGCTTTGCCTAAGTTCACGCTGAATTTGATCCTTGTAGAGGGCCATCTCTATAGTGGTGTAGAGTTCCCTGTCCCGAAATGGTTTCAGAAGATAGCCGAATGGCTCTGTAATCTTAGCCCGTTCCAATATATATTCGTCCGAGTATGAGGTCAAAAAGATTACGGGCGTACCTACGGAGGTGCGTATCATCGCGGCTGCTTCGATGCCGTCCATCTGCCCATCGAGCACCACATCCATCAGCACAACATCTGGTCTGTCAGTTTGTGCGCGTTTTATCGCCTGATCGGCGCTTGCGGACACAGAGGTTACCGTGTAGCCAAAATCCATAAGGGTTCGCTTGATGTCCATAGCGATAATCCCCTCGTCCTCGACGATCATTACGCGCGTTCTTTTTGTTTCATGTGCCATATCTGCCTTAAAGAGGCTGGTACTTTGCGAGTTCTTCACTTGTTTTTGAGAGTCTTGCAATAAGGGTTCTTAAAAATATCTTGTTAAAACGCAGCTGGCAGTGGACTGTCATCTTCTCGATGAGTGTGCCGCTTACCTTTATAAGCGCCACGGGGGTCAGCGAGATAATATCGGCAGTGCGCTGCGTCTTTGCCAGATATCCCATTTCCCCAAAGCAATCTCCGGGCTTTAGGCTGACTATCGCCTTGTCACCTTTTTTTACCAGCACATCGCCAGATATTATCACGTAAAATGAATCATCAATGTCGCCTTCGGTGATTATGTGTTCGCCAACTCCATATTGTTCCCACGCACCGGCACGAATGACCTCGGTCAGCTCGGAGTCGAAGAAGCCCTTGAAGAAGTTTAACTTTTTCATCTGATCGAACTTTGCCTGTTCCTTTATATCTACGACGGGGCGTTTGAGGTTTCTGTAAACCTTGCTCAGATCAGCGGCAAAGTCCAGTCCGCGCGGATAGCGAGCCTTCTGGTCTTTGGCCATTGCCTTGCTGACGATTTGCTCGAGTTCCTCCGGAATTGTCTTGTTATAATGGGACATTGGAGGTGGTGTTTCGTTTACTATTTTAAATACGAGGCTCGATACGTTTTCAGAATCAAACGGCACTACATGGCACAGTAGCTCATACATCACCGCTCCGAGTGAAAACAGGTCTGTCTGGCTGGTAATCTCCTCCTCTTTTACCTGTTCGGGAGACATGTACTTTGGTGAGCCTATGATTCCTCCGATTTGCGTCACCTCGGCGCTGATTATCTGTGCTATGCTGAAATCTCCTATCTTTACGTCCATATCGGCTGTCATCATTATGTTGCTTGGTTTTATGTCGCGGTGGACAACGCCCATGCTGTGGGCATAGTCAAGGGCCTTGCAGCACTTGAAGATTATCTCTATTATCTTTTCAATGGGCAGGGCTTCGCCTTTTTTGTTAAACTCCTTGAGGGTCTTAGCCCCTTTGACGTATTCCATGACGAGATAGCAGTACTTGCCCTCGATGCCGGCGTCGTGGACGTGGATAATGTTGGGATGGTCGAGCATTGCCGCAATGCGTGCCTCGTTGAAGAAGAGCCGGCGGCGCCGAGCGGCTGAGTCCATGTCGTTGCCCCTGTCCGTGTCGGTAATTTTAATGGCAACTTCGCGGTTGATAAACGGGTCGAAGCCACGATATACCACGGCCATGCCACCGTGGCCTAATTCCTCTTTTACGTCGTATTTTCCTACTCGTCGAATGTTTAATTTAGACACGCATTGACCTCCACACACAAGTAAGCATAACACTGTTGCGGCTGATTTTACAAGGCTCGGCTGCCTCAGGGACAACGCATTAACCAATAGTCACAGCCGCCCTTATTTCGTCATTCCGGCTTGCAGACTGTGTCACAATAGAAAAGCAGCCAGCC
>JADFXZ010000198.1 GCA_015233265.1 Nitrospirota bacterium | reverse complement strand
TTGTACGCGCTTATATCCCCGGCGTGTTTCTCAAGCACCCTCTGCATATACGTCATATTGTGCTCGATATCCGCCTTGTACTGCGCCATGTCGAGGTTATACTTCTCAAGCCTCAGCTTGGCCCCCTCTATTACCGCATTGAGATTCGCCTGGCCCTTAGACAGCATGACCTTCTTGCCTTCCATGCTGGCCGTGTAGGCCGCCGTTGCGAGTTTGAACGGCTCAAGTTTTAAGTTTTCAGCGCTTATTCCCGCCTTATAGCCCTCTATTTGTGTCGAATTCGACATAATCACGCCTTTATAGGCTTCCATGTCCACGGCATATGCCTTGACTATCTCAGCGTTGATTTCCACCCCGAGTTTTGCCGCTTCCATTGCCGTCTGATATATCTTGATCTCTGACTCCACCGCCTGAAGCTGTGCCTGATACACTGCAACCCGCGTCTTGTCTGTCTCAGATTTAATTTGAACAGCGGTCATCTCCGTGCGGTACACGTCTGCCTTCACGGACAGCGCCTTTATCTTTTCTGAGTTGGCCTGTATAATGGCCAAGTAGTCATCACGTCTCGACTTATGATGCTCAAGACGGGCGCTGTATATGGCCATGGCCGCCTCATGGATATATTTCGCGGCATTTAAAGCGCGCTCCCACAGAGAGCCGAAGAACTGCCTCAGTATCCCGTCATACTGAATCGCCTTATCCAGGGCAGCCTTTCTGTTTTCGAGTTTCAGGCCGCTCATCTTCAGGGCATGGTCACTGATTGCGGTTATCTTACTGTTGGACGCATTCAATTGCGCCGCAACGACAGCCGCCATCATCGAGCCGGTCGGCATAGAAAACCCAGACTGAGTAAACTGTCTCTTTGTGTCGGCTACGGCCTTCAGCGCTTCATTGTCAATTCGGGCAACGGCCAGATTATAATCCAGCTCCTCATCCGGCACGAGGCCCCCGGCAATGTCGCTGATAAGCGCCGTTATAACCGGTGATTGCAGGGCAGAGGCATACTCAGCCTCGTTATATGAAAAATAGTTAGTCGGCTTCCCCACGTCGTCTGTCGGGAAAGCCTCATTGAATTCAGGGAACTCAAACCCCGGCGAATCCGGAAATGACAGAGCCGCTATCTCCGGTGCCGTGGGCTTGGCAATTACGGGAGCTTCCGGTATGGCAACCGCATTTAACGCCGGTCGCACCGGTGCATCCGGCTCGATGAGACGCAGCGGCTGAGGATAATCGGGCACGGGGACGGCCTCTGTGAAGTCAGGAACGTTGATTTCACCTACGTTGCCTATCTTTGGGTCATCCGGCGCTGTAATATCTTTTGTGGTCTCATCTTTGATTGATATTGGTGTAATATTGCTCAACATGCCAAGCAGATTGTTTATGCTCTCATCGAGGGCGCTGAAATCCGCCGTGGGGATCGTAACATCAAATTGCACATTTGCCAGGGCGGCAAGTTTTTCTGCGAATGCCTGCCCCTGAGCGCTCAAGCTCGTAGCCTGCCCGTAAGCGCCGGACATTATATCTGAGGGTGTAGTCCCTGCCATTATCTCGTCCTCCCCATTATCTCATTCTTCTTAAATACGAAACCGCGGCCTCGATGCTGTTTATCTCAAGCGGCGCGGTTCCCTCGATGACAAATTCAAAGTGGCGCCCTTCAATGCGGCATAGGGTTGTCCTGGATGTTCGATTAGAGGGTATGAACTGATATTCTATCTCTTGGCCGCCATCGGCTGTGACTTTAAGTGTCACCGGCGCATTGGCCGCCTGAGCGTGGAAATACGCGTTTAATACCTGCTTCAGACCGCCGCTGCCAAATTCAAGCAGTCCCGTCTGCATCGAGCAGGTTATAGGCTGCCCATCATCACTATCGCCGCCTATAACGTATATGCCGTTAGAATCGGCCGCTAAGTGGGTACCGCTGTCATGGCGGCCATAGGCGTTGAAGTTAACCCCGTCATATTTCGATACGGCCTTTGTGGCGGTGTTCAACACGATGGTCGCATACATACTGAGGGATTCATCGCTGACCAAAACTCCCTCGATGCTGAATAATGACAGCTGATTGACCGCATTGCCGACATATTCAACATATCCACTGCCTGATGCCGTGAATATGCCTAAATCCAGATTCGAGCTAGCCAGACCTCCTGAGCTGCCATCTCCGGCTATGGCCACAACTGGCACGTCGTACGTGAGCTTCCCTATGGTGCCCGTGTTATAATTATTCGAGATCCCGAATCGCGGCATAGATAGAGCCGCTGATATAAGCGGGCTTGTGATGATATTGCCATTGAGCGTGGCTGCTGATAAAATTAAGCTGCCCTTTGAAATATTGCCGGACGTCCCCGCGCTGTCAGTAGAGAATATTGGCAGAGCTATATTGGCCGCAGCCGCTGTCTGTGTGTCAACGCTGAACGCCGGAAGAACGATATTGCCCCTGGCTCCGGTGCCGTTTATGACAACTCCGGCTGCTTTGAACACCGGCGCTTTGATACTTGCCGTACAGACGTCTGTGCCGTCAACGCTGCCGGTCGATGTGAATACAGGAAGGCTTACCGCCGCGTCGTCCGTTGCCGCAAAGTTGCACGATAATGTAAATACCGGAAGAGGATTATTACAGAAGTTCCCCGACTGTGACTCTGCCCCGGAGTCCGTCAGATGAGGCATGGTTATGGCCGCGTTTATTGTGCTGGCCGCATTGATAACCTGATTTACCGCCGTTGAGCTTGATCCGGAGTTAATTGAATCGCCGCCGTAGACCGCCGTTATTGAATGGGTTCCAATCGAGAGCGACGATGTTGAGTATGCGGCCTGATAACTGCCGTTTAGAGTGCCCGTGCCAAGCGTGGATGAGCCGTCCATAAACGTAACGGTACCGGTTGGTGAGTTGCCCAGGCCTATGACTGTTGCCGTGAAGGTTACAGTTGACCCATTAGATGCAGGATTCGTATCGGAAGTTAACGTTGTTATAGCTATAGGCGGTTGAAAATAATCGTAGAACGCCCCTGAGGAATCCGCTGAATACACACCAAGCTGCACGGTATTGCCAAAATCATCTCTCGTATATAGCCCCGTTCGTGCCCATGTTATGCCATCGGAACTGCTATGTGTTGTAAAGACATTCCCAACTCTTTTTATTCTTAAATAGACAGCGGTAAACGTTACCGGGCCTGTTGATGAGCTGCTGTTTACTGTATTGTAACTATAGGTTTGGTCGTGGAGATAATTACATAAACCAATCCAGTTTTGATTGGGTAAGCTGGCAGGGTCTCTTACGACAAAGCCGTAGTTGTGATTAATCGGCATACCGCTTGCCATAAACGTAGTGTAATCGAAGTCACCCGTTACCTGCTGATAGACAAAAGGCACATTGAATGTTGCTCCGGCAGGATTGGACATCATGCTGGCTGCCTGGACATATAGATACCCGTCTAATGTTATATTAACATCGGCGATGGCGGTATTAGCGGAATTTAATAGATACCAGCCGTAGAGCTTCGCCCCATCCCCGCCGGTCAGTAGATTCTGCTGTGTCGATGCGCCGAATTGATCAGACATTACGATTCTCCATACAGCGTTGACAGAAATAATTTTTTGTGGTAGTTTAATATCATGAGCGTAATAGCGATACCAAGAGCATTAAGAGATAAGTTAGGCGATGAGGCTACAAGTGATTTGGTTTTGGTCTTTAAAAGCATTGAGCCTGATCTTGTAAAGATAAAGGCGGATATTTCTAAAGACTTGGCTACGAAAGCCGATTTATCAATTGAGATAGGCAAAGTCAATGAGCGCATCTCCGTCGAGATAGGAAAAGTCAACGAGCGCATCTCCGTTGAGATAGGCAAAGTCAATGAGCGCATTACTCTTGAAATAGGCAAAGTCAACGAGCGCATTACAGAGGAATCAGGCAAACTGAAGCTTGAGATAGAAAAGGTGCGTTCTGAACTGAGCGATAAGATAGAGAAATCCAGCAAAGAGAACATCAAGTGGATGTTCCTCTTTTGGATAGGCCAGATAGCCGTCATGGCTGCCATTATCAAATTCATGGTAGTTAAGTAGTCCATATCTCCTCTGCAAGTTTTTGCCCGAAAGTATAATAAGGGGGCATAAGCCCCCCTCGATTTAGAAATTCAAATCCTCACA
>JADFXZ010000197.1:703-4161 GCA_015233265.1 Nitrospirota bacterium | reverse complement strand
GATTAAGTGCCAGAGCATGGGATGCCCCTGATAGCGCATATTGCCTGCTAGGGAACTCAGCGATACGGCGTCTCTTACAATCATCCACGCCTCAAGCTCATCGCGCCACATGGCGTGGTGCAGAATATTAAAACACGCGGCGGCAAAAAAGGCAGTGGTCGTTACGACGACAAACCTTAAATCACTGTTAATCCTGTCCATAGACTGCCATCAGCAGGGCACACGCATCAGCATTATCAAAACTGATTTCATCCTCTTGATTCCTAATGCGTTTGCCCTGATATGGTCTGATATATTGACATCTATGATTACCTCTTATGCTATTATATCCTGTTCGCGTCTTAAATACAACTACTACGAAAGGGTAGAGATGATGACGGGCATGGAGGTTACTCAAACTTTAGGCAATGTCGACTGGGAAATTCTACAGATATACGTGCATATTAGCTCTAATCGGCACGTTTGGCTTTCTGAGTTATAATGTGATGGAGCCGTTTCTGCCGGCTATCGCCTGGGCTATCGTGCTTGGTATTGTGTTTTACCCGTTGTTTGCGTTTATAAGCAGATTTGCTAAGTGCAGGCGTGTTGCCGCGGCATTTACCACCATTGTTATCTTATTTATCATCATAATGCCGTCGTTTTACATCTCCAGGCAGCTGGCAGCCGAGGTCACACACCTGATTGCGTACTCTGAGGGTAAGCAGTTTGGGCAGCTTATGGACTTCTCCCACTACAGGGCTGTCAACTGGCTGCTTGAGCAGCTTCGCAGCGGCGGCGTTACCGTCGATTACGGCGCGCTGCTTACGGAGAACTTCTCCGAAATCGGCAAAAACATCGTGCCTAAGCTGACCTACGGCGTGAAAAATATTGTAGACTTAGCATCGACATTCGCCATGATGATGTTTACACTGTTTTTTATCTTCGCTGACGGTCCGGAGTTTGTAGAGAAAATCAGAAACATGCTCCCATTTTCGGAAGGGCAAAAAGACCGCATGGCCACGGACATCAAGGACATGGTAGTGACAGCAATTTATGGCGGTCTGGCAGTAGGATTAGCCCAGGGGATTTTCTGCGGCCTTACCTTTTATCTGCTTGATCTGTGGTCTCCGGTGCTGCTTGGGGCATTGACCGGCCTGATGTCATTTGTTCCGCTGATGGTCGCCGTTTCAGTATGGGCAGCGGTGGATGCCGTTTTGTTTATGACCGGGTCATTCAAGGAGGCCATCATTGTGCTTTTTGCAGGGGTTGCTGTAATAATTACGATTGATAACATTCTGCGGCCAATCATAATCAGAGGGCGCACAAACGTCCCCATACTGATAGTGTTTTTTACGATTATCGGTGGTGTGAACTTCTTTGGATTTATTGGGATTGTGCTTGGACCGCTTGTGTTTGTGCTTTTTGTCTCGCTTATCGATATATTCATGACTTTTGAAGAGGCCGCTGGTATAATACGAGAAATCCCCGAAGAGGTGGGAAGATATTTATATGGAAAATAAACCGATTGCAAATGACAAGTTCTACGTAATAACCCTGTTGCTGCTCATGCTGCTATTTGGGTTTCTCATGTTCAACGTCATCAGGCCGTTCCTTAATCCCATTGCATGGGCAGTTGTGCTTGGTATTGTGTTTTATCCGGTATACCAGTTCATAGGCAAGTACGTGGCGTGGAGAAATGTCTCATCCCTGATAACCGTCCTGATAATTGTGTTTATTATTATCGGGCCTTTTACCTACATACTTATTCTTATGGGAAGGGAACTGATGAGCCTTATTCACTATGTCGAGACAGAGGTCTTTGGTCAGTACACTGATATTTTGTCTATTGCGCCCATAAAGTGGCTCGATGACCGCTTCCACATACTTAAGTACATAGACAAGTACATCGGGACAGACGAAATAAAGACAAAGCTGCTGTCCAACATCTCGGCCTTTGCCCAGAGTGTTGTGCCGCGCCTGACCATCGGCTTTAAAAATCTCCTTGGGGTTGTCGCCGATTTCTCGTTGATGCTCATCACGCTCTATTTCTTCTTCCTTGACGGGCCGGCCTTTATGAATAAGGTGCGTGACTATCTGCCCTTTACCGATGTGCAAAAGGACAGGCTTGTAAGCCAGACAAAGGACATGGTGGTATCGGCAATCTATGGTGGTGTGGCCGTGGCGCTGTCTCAGGGAGTTGCGGCAGGGCTGGTGTTTTACTTCCTTGGTATACGGGCGCCGCTTCTGCTTGGGGCGGCGACGTATCTAATGTCTTTTATCCCCTTTGGGGCGATGATCATATGGGGCGGGGTCGATGTGTTTCTGTTTCTGGAGGCGTCATATGTCAAGGGGTTTATACTACTTCTGGCAGGGACATTTGGCATAAGCATGATAGACAACATTCTCAGACCCATGATTGTCAGCGGGCGAACGAATATCTCGTTCTTGCTGATATTTTTCACCGTCATTGGAGGACTCGGGTATTTCGGCCTCATCGGTCTGATACTTGGCCCGCTTGTTGTGGTGATATTTTTATCGCTATTCGATATTTTCAGGACAATTGATGAAGATGGCAGCGGCACGGGGGCATAACCGGTATCTGCTTTGGCTCTTTATCGCGGCTGCCATGTTATGCTCCTGCAACACCAACAGCGGCTCAATTGACGGCTACGTCTCTATCCGCTTAAACGCCAATCCAACAACCCTTGACCCGGCGTTCATCGTCGACGTGCAAGGCGGGGCCATTGCGGCAAAGATTTATAACGGTCTCATCCGGCTTGACGCCAACATGAAGGTCATACCAGATGTTGCACAAGGATGGGACATAAGTCCGGACGCCCTGAAATACACGTTTAGATTACGGCACGATGTTCGGTTTCATAACGGCAAGCCTCTCACAGCAGCCGACGCGGCATATTCCCTCACGCGCATCCTCAGCCCCTCCACAAACTCCCCCAACGCATGGGTGCTGAAAAACTTAGCCGGTGCAGAGGATTTTTTAAAAGGCAAGATCCCTCAGCTTGCCGCCATCAAGACCCCCGATAACTATACTATAGAGATAACCCTCAAGGAGCAGTTCGAGCCGTTTTTAAAACTCCTCTCGATGCCAGCGGCATATATCGTTGCGGAGAATTCCAGTGACGACACTAACAGCCCCCAGCACATCGTCGGCACAGGGCCGTTCATTGTAGAGAAATGGGAGCCGGACAGGGAGCTAATACTCAGGAAAAACGACGGCTACTTCGATGCCCCTGCTCAAATAAAGGGTATTTATTATAAGATAATCCCCGAAGAACTGACAGCCGTCACTGAGTTCATGCTTGGCAATGTAGATATACTCGACGTATCAGCGACGTCGTTTTCAATGTTTATGAAGGATGAGCGATACAGGGCAATGCTTATGAGCGGCCCAGCCCTGAATGTCTACTATCTTGGGTTTAATACGTCAAGACCGCCGCTTAATAATCCCCTTTTGCGCA
>JADFXZ010000197.1:0-673 GCA_015233265.1 Nitrospirota bacterium | reverse complement strand
CATAGACAGGCGCAAGATCCTGGCCACTTACTATCAAAACAGGGGGAGCTTTGCCGTCTCCCCCATCCCCGACAGCCTGAAAAAATACACACTGCCAGATAGTTACCCGTTTGACAGGCAAATGGCGAAGGCGCTCTTAAAGGAAGCCAACTACAGCCCGTCAACGAAATTACATTTTTATGTTACCGCCGCTCAGGATGCCGTCGATATGGCTGAGATAATCGTATCCTATTTGAAAGACGCCGGCATTGAGGCACAGATAAGAACCCTTGAGTGGAGCGCATATAAGTCAGCGATAAATAACGGCGATACGGACATGTTCTGGCTTGGCTGGCTGGCTGACTACCCAGATAGTGAGAATTTCCTGTATCCGCTTTACCACTCGTCAAACGCCGGGGCAGCAGGCAATCGCACCAGATATAAAAACGCCGAGGTCGATAAATTAATTGAAACAGGCAGAAAGACTGCGGACGAGAAAAAACAACAGGCGATATATAAAACGGCTGAGGAACTAATCCTAAAAGACACCCCCGCCCTTTACTTCTGGCAAAATCGAGGGTTTACCGCCGTTGCACCTCGAATAAGAAATTCCACCTCCTACCCAGCTATTACCTGAACCAAGGGAAATTCAATGAAATAACGAAGCCCTAGTTATTAATTAAGGCGGAGTAAT
>JADFXZ010000003.1:7739-31193 GCA_015233265.1 Nitrospirota bacterium | reverse complement strand
CCCCCTCAAGAAAAAAGGGGGGGCTGGCTGCTTTTCTATTGTGACACAGTCTGTTTAGCGCTATGACAAGGCTAACTCCATGAGGAAGTACACTCCATGAACAATCATAACGCCATTTACACCATAGGCTTTTCAAAGAAATGTGCTGGGGCATTTTTCTCAGTGCCTGACCACGCACATTGCGCACCAGCATTGCGCTATTGACAAATATAAATGTCAAGACAGTATAATACTAAGCACTGAGGCAGATTATCAGTCTGCTTAGGCGTTTTATCATTTAACATGCGGGAGGCGCGATTGTTTAAAAACATCAAGATTAGTGCAAGGTTATTTTCGTTGGTGGGGTTTATGGCGATAATAATTATATCGCTGGGGGTCTTAGGACTAAACTCGTTAGCGGGTCTGAACAAGAACTTCAACTCTCTTTATTCAGACAGAATGGTTCCAGTTGGGGATCTTTCGGCGATAAACGACAAAATGAGGGAAAACGTCCAACAGCTGCTCCTTGCCGCATTCCATGACCCAACGCTGGAGGTCAGCAAGGTACATAACGCCGACCACCCAATCACCAAACACACGGACAAAATCGAGGCCAATGTTGCTGAGATTTCAAAACTCTGGACAAGCTATATGGCCACGACACTGACTGCCGAAGAAAAAGTGCTTGCCGATAATTATGCGCAAGACAGAGGGAAATTCGTAAGCGAAGGTCTGAAACAGGGCATCGTTTATCTTAAAGAAGGGAAATTCAACGACGCAAACCTATTTACCGTAAAGAAAATACTTCCATTATACGCCCAGGCGAAAAAGAGCTTCGATGAGCTGATACAATTGCAGTTCAAGATAGCAGTGGAACTGGATGAGACAAATACGAATGCAGCCAGCCGGAGCAAAAAACTGACGATATATACTATCATATTAAGCCTGATAATTTCGATTGTCATTGCGTGGTGGATAATAAACAGCATAACAAAATCTATCAAAGAGGGACTGAAAGTAGCGAGCAGCCTTGCCGATGGCGACCTTAACGTCGAAATTCACATAACAAGCAACGACGAAACGGGACAGCTTCTTAAAGCAATGCGCGCTATGGTCGATAAGCTGAAGGAAGTAATTGGAAACGTCAGATCAACGGCCGGGTCTGTGGCGCTAAGCAGCAATGAACTAAGTGCAAACGCGCAGAGAATATCTGAAGGCGCCACAGAGCAGGCGGCCTCAGTGGAGGAGACATCGTCATCGATGCATCAAATGAGCTCCAACATACAGCAAAACACAGACAACGCCGTGCAGACAGAGCGCCTTGCGACAAAATCCTCTAAAGACGCGGCGGAAAGCGGCAAATCTGTGACAGACGCAGTGGCGGCCATGAAGGAAATCGCCAGTAAGATATCTATTATAGAGGAAATTGCACGTCAGACAAACCTTCTGGCCTTGAATGCGGCAATTGAGGCCGCCCGCGCCGGTGAACACGGCAAGGGATTTGCGGTTGTGGCCTCAGAGGTAAGGAAACTTGCCGAGCGTTCACAAAAGGCCGCGGGTGAAATAACCCACCTATCGTCAACAAGCGTCGTCGTGGCCGAAAAGGCAGGAGATATGCTGTCAGTCCTTGTACCAGATATTCAAAAAACCTCAGACCTGGTTCAGGAGATAGCCTCGGCAAGCAACGAACAAAACACAGGGGCGCAGCAGATTAACAAGGCGCTTCAGCAGCTTGACAGCGTGATTCAACAAAACGCCTCATCCGCAGAGGAGCTGGCCTCAACATCCGAGGAGTTAAACTCACTGGCAGATGAGCTTCAAACGGCAATAAGTTTCTTCAGAATAGGTGAAATGGACATGTCCCTTCTCACCACCCAGGCAAGAAAACCGAAATTAACCCAGAAGATTACGCATAAACCTATCCCAGCCAGACCGGCAGTCCGCAGCAGCATTCAACCCGCGCGTAAGGGAATGGCCGAGACATTCGACTTTTCTAACGCAAGAAGTAAACACCTGCTGTGGAAAAGCCGCCTGAGAGATTTTCTAGACGGAAGGGAAAGCCTTACTGAATCTCAAGCCGTCTCACACAAAGACTGTGACCTCGGCAAGTGGTTATATTCGAAGGGAATTGATAAATTCGGTCACCTGCCGGAGATGCAAAAGCTTGAGACAATCCACGAAGAACTCCACTCAACAGTCAAACAAATCGTACAACTGAAAAACGCCGGCAACACAGAAGGGGCGGAACATCAATACTTAGAGATAGAACCAACAAGCAAGGAAATCATTGGTCTGCTAAACGCGATAGAGAAAAAGATAGCATAAGATTCTCTTGTGTCACGTCGACAAAAAGCGAAGCGGAGAAAGGGTCGAGGGGGCGCGCCCCCTCGCGGGAGTTTGAGGGCAGCGCCCTCAATGTCATTAAGCCGTGTTATTGCTTTCCTTTACTCAAACGCTGCTCATATGCTACACTTGGTCAAATAGATACACTTATATATGTTGAAATCGCTCAATAAAATGAAACCAGATACGGCGGACAGTGATGAGTTGCTGACCATTAAAGAGGCCAGCCAGTGGGCAACAAGACATTTGGGTAAAACCGTGACGACCTCAAATATATCTTACCTCATCCAATACGGACTGATAAAAAAACTTGGAGGAAACGGCTCAACACAGGTATCGATGCAAGAATTAACGTGCTACTATAAATCATACAACGGCGCCAGGGAACTTTCGTGGAAAAATAAACTTGGCGATGACCTTAACTGGGCCTTATCATTTGACCAATATAAGGAGGCTGAAACAACAAAGCATGTTCACCGCCTGCATCCGTACAAGGGTAAATTTATACCACAGCTTGTAGAGTATTTTCTTGACAGCCACACTGACCGCTTCAAAAAAGAGGCATGTTTCAAGCCGGGCGACATCATTTTAGACCCATTCTGCGGTAGTGGGACAACTATGGTGCAGTCTTGTGAATTGGGGATGCACGCCATAGGGATAGATATTTCCGCCTTCAATGCCTTAATCGGCAACGTCAAGGTGACAAAATACGATATGTCTGACCTTCAAATAGAAATAAACAGAATTACAAAATCACTCAAAGAATTCCTTGCAAACTCACGCACTATCGAATTTGAAGAGAAACTCTTACAATCACTTTATCTATTTAACAATAAATATTTTCCTGTTCCAGACTACAAATATCGGCTGAAGCGTGGAGAAATCGATGAAGCACAATATGGCGCTGAAAAAACACAAGAGTTTTTGCCAATATTTAATAAACTTGTAGAGAGCTATAACATAAAGTTAAGACAAGACAGCGCTGCCACTACAATTACATTCCTCGATAAGTGGTATACACAGCATATAAGGGACGAAATCAATTTTGTATTGAATGAAATCAGAAAAATACAAAACGGCGATACCAGAAATATTATAAGCGTTATATTGAGCAGGACAATCCGCTCCTGCAGGGCAACGACTCACGCAGACCTTGCCACTTTATACGAACCAATAACGTCAACATATTACTGTGCCAAACACGGGAAGATGTGCAAACCAATATTCTCAATCCTGAAATGGTGGGAATCATATACAAAAGACACCATTAAGCGTCTTTCACAGTTTAACAAACTAAGGACACAGACTTTTCAAGTCTGCCTCACTGGAGACGGTAGAGATATAGATATTTTAGAAGATCTTCGCCCAATTAATCCCATCTTTGCCGATTTAGCCGACAGGCAAAAAATCAAAGGTATTTTCTCCAGTCCGCCATATATTGGCCTAATCAACTACCACGAACAGCACGCTTACGCCTATGAGTTGTTTGGATTTAAAAGACGCGATAACTTAGAAATAGGCCCGCTTTATAAAGGTCAAAGCAGGGAGGCCAAGGATAGTTATATACTTGGTATCTCGGACGTACTAAACAATTGTAAGAGAATTCTTGTTGAAGATTACGATTGCTTTCTTGTAGCAAACGATAAATACAGCGTATATCCAGTTATTGCTGAAAAATCTGGAATGCAAATAGTTAACCAATATAAACGCCCCGTATTAAACCGCACAGAAAAGGACAAGGGGGCATATTCTGAGACTATTTTCCATCTGAAGAGGAGGTAGTGACGCTTTCACAAATTAACAATGTTGAGCAGATTTTACGTAACGCACTAAGGCGTAAATTCCAAAACTATAAACCTGAACCAGCATCTATGCCATTTCATACAAGGCTGCTCGGTAAAGACAGGCTGGCCTTATATTCCTTCATCCATTCTTTAAACACAAATTTTGGCACAAGTATATTTGAACCAGTTGCATTGGCGTTAGCCACGTCAAAGTTCGCAAATGCAGAATCCCAGCGAACCGTGGGAACTCAAATTTCAAAAGATGCACACAGGGTTATTCAAGAAATAATCGATGGATTATCGACAGCTGCTATATCTCCAAACAAACCAGATGAGATAGAGGCTATCAGGGCGGTTTGCAATGAAGGAGAAATGAAAACAATCAGGCTGACAAAAGCCGATATTAAACTTGTGGCTCATGATGGAACACTTTACTTCATTGACCTCAAGACGGCTAAACCGAACTCTGGTGAGTTTAAAGGCTTCAAGCGAACATTATTAGAATGGGCAGCCGCTACACTTGCGATAAATCCAACTGTAAATGTTCAAACCCTAATTGCAATCCCGTATAATCCATATGAACCTCAGCCCTATAGTCGCTGGACAATGCGTGGGATGTTAGACTTGGATCACGAGCTGAAAGTTGCTGATGAGTTCTGGGATTTTCTTGGGGGTACTGGTACGTATGAAAAATTACTCGAATCATTTCAAAACATCGGGATTGAACTGAGAGATGAAATCGACAACTATTTTACAAAGCATGGACAATAGCGAAGCGGAGAAAGGGTCGAGGGGGCGCGCCCCCTCGCGGGAGTTTGAGGGCAGCGCCCTCATGCCTTTTATTTTATCAGTGTTTAAAAACTCTTTGCCCAGTGAATACCATCGTTACTTTAGGGTCAGCCTCGTTACAGGCGGTTATTGATTCGAAATCGCGCTCTGAGCCTCCGGCGTGAACTATGGCTGAGACGCCTTCCTCTATCCCTACGTCAACACCGTCTCTGAACGGGAAAAAGGCGTCTGAGATCATTGCAGAGCCAATCAGTCCGCCTCGTGCCTTTTTTGTTTCTGCGGCGATCTCATCGAGGGCATCTCTGGTTCGTTTTCCCTCTTTCACTTCCTGTTCAAAGACCTTGAGGGCGATGCCGTGGCGCTTGAAGCACAGTGCGTCGGCATACTTTGTATAGGCCTTAAAGACGGCTATCTCGGCCACCCCTACCCTGTCCTGTTCACCTGTGCCTATGCCTACGGTAACTCCATCCTTTACGTAAATCACGGAGTTTGAAGAAATTCCCTGTTCGATATTCCAGCCAAAGAGCATATCCTCGTATTCAGCATCTGAAGGGACCCTTTCTATTGTATACTCGACGCCCTTAAATGTGGCCTTTGCAAGCTGAAAATCCCCCTTTGTCCTTATCTTGTTTGTCTGAGACTGCTGGATTACCAATCCTCCGTCCATAAGAGACTTAAAATCAAGATATTTCATATCCATATACCCAGCAAGATTATCCATCTGCCTGAGGCGTATTATCCTGAGATTCTTCTTCTTCGTCAAAACAGACAGTGCCCCGGCCTCATACTCAGGGGCTGCGACAACCTCAAGGTAATTGGCGGCAATGGCCTCAGCAGTTGCCTTATCGACTGGCTTATTCAATGCAAGGCAGCCGCCAAAGGCAGCAATCCTGTCAGCCATATCGGCTTTTAAGTATGCCTCTTCGATGGAGTTGCCATAGGCGGCGCCGCAGGGATTATTGTGCTTTAAGATAACGGCAGCCGGCCTCTTTGTCAGATACTTTAGGATATTGAGCGCATTATCAAGATCAGTGAGATTAATCTTGCCCGGATGTTTGCCAGCCTGAACCATATCATCTTCGTTAATTGCACTGACTAAACCTTTCCCCGGCTTTATATATTCACAACCGGCGATGGTGAGATTCCCGTTTACCAGTTCATAGACAGCGGCCTCCTGGTCTGGGTTTTCGCCGTAGCGCAGTCCCTTTTCTATTAATTGCCCTGTCTTTTCATCCGGTATCTTCCACGTCCTTTTCCTGTAAACCAGTTTCATATCGCCAAGTGTGATAGTTAAATCATCGGGAAAGTGGTCGTCAAGGATTGTCTTATACATCTTTTTAAGTTCTGCCATTTCTTATCACTCCTGTGGTTTAAGTTGGCCCTTTAAGAGCATAGAGCCTTTAGTCAGATTCAGATGAGAGGCTACGACGTCGCACTTTGCCTGAAACAGGAAAAAGATATTCTTGTCTTTTTGGCCCTCAAGTGTCTCGAAATTCCCCTGACCTTTGCTTATCACAAAATGATGCCTGTCGTATTCCCTGACAAACGAGGGGCTGCAAAACTCTATATCAGTACCGACGGCATCCGTTCCATTGTCTATCACCCTGCAATATTTGTTTACGCCAACTGAAATGGCATCCTCCATCGTGGCATCGTTTATTACTGCACCGCCTTTGACAACCCCCGTAACACGCTTACCCATCCCCGCAAGCAGCTCAATCAACAACCGGTCAAAGACTATCTCACCGGCATTATCAAACAAATATAATATCTCGTCATGTCGTTGAAGCTGTTCCTTAAAGAAATCGAAATCATCGAGCGCTATTTTGTCTTCGAGGGCACGGTCGATTGTCTTTTCGACGTCGAAGGATTCATAGATACCGAAGTCGATGATGTTTCCGGCAATTGCAATCCTTGCCGCGCTCCGCAGCGGCTCCTTAGCTTTTAATACCTTTTCCTTTAGTCCATCATATAGATTGAGCGCAAACTCATTGTACTTGCGCTTTAACACGGCATACGGGTCAAGGGCAGTCACCTGCTTTATCGAGCGATACAAATACGTCGTGGCATGAGCGGGAGTCTTTTCGACATCCACGTCTTTTAGAATGCCAAGCACCTCCGAAACAATTTTATAGCGCATACTTTCGTCCAAATCGAGCTGAGAAAGCGCGGTAACGGTCTGACGTAAGAAACACGGGAAACACTCTAGAGTAACTCTCATCCGTTTTTCGCCGTCTTCAAATAACTCGATATCGCCGCGTCATACCCCGAAATCACCGTAAATACCTTTAAGGCAAGGCTGAGGCGGAATGCATAACTCAACCCGCCGCCAGATGAGCGCATCTCATTAATAACTCTATCATAATCCGAAGGGTCAATGACCGGCGCCACATCCCTAAAGTTTTTAGCCGCGGCACGCAGCATAGTAGGGCCGCCTATGTCGATATTTTCGATAGCCTCGTCAAAAGTAACACCCTGCTTTGCAACGGTCTTCTCAAATGGATAGAGATTAACCACGACAAGGTCGATGGTCTTAATGCCGTGGGCTGCGATGGTGGTCATATCGGCGGGATTGTCTCTGCGGGCAAGTATGCCGCCGTGCACCTTTGGATGGAGGGTCTTGACCCTGCCATCGAGCATTTCGGGAAACCCTGTATACTCGGAAATTTCAGTTACTAAGACACCTGCCTCTCTGAGCGATTTGGCCGTCCCTCCGGTTGAAAACATCTTTACGCCCATATCATGAAGTTTTTTAGCGAACTCTACTAAGCCCGATTTGTCGGATACGCTCAGAAGAGCATTTTCTATCTTGCTCAATCCACATACCTCCTCGAAATAAAATTTTTGAAAATTCATTTTAACATCTTATATTATTTGAGGTAAAGAATATGTTAGAATATGACCCATCAAATTATGAAAGCGACAGCGGCAATAATTATACTGTTCATATTAATAGCATCTGTGCTCAGCGCTGAAGAGACAGCCGTTTCCTCTGACAACGCCAGTAAATACGGCATGAACTGGAGCAAAGGCGGCAACACTGTCATAGACGCCGATAAGCTCGACTATGACGGAGTAAAGAAAATCTACTATCTCACCGGCAACGTAGAGATATCATCTAAGAAAGATAACTCGACTGTTACGGCTGACTATGCGGAATTCTACGAAGAAACCTCACTAGCCTTACTCAAAGGAAACGTAATATATGAAGACAACGACGTCAGGGCAATGGCCGAGGAGGCGGAACTCTATACGGACAACAACACCGGCGTCATGAATCACGCACGGCTACTCTTTAAAAAAGACAACTACCACGTAAGAGGTGAAACCATACAGAAACTCAGTGCAGACAACTACTTTGTAGAGAAAGGCTCGGTCACAACATGTGACGCCCCTGTGCCGGCGTGGTGCTTTTATGCCGATGAGACTACAATACAACTAAACGAAGAGGTGGTCTCGAAAAATGTCACGATGCGCGTCAATGACGTCCCGCTTCTTTATTCGCCAATATTCTCACAGGCGCTCAAACGAAAGACGGGCTTCCTGATGCCTGTAGTAGGTTATAACTCGTTTAAAGGGACTCATATCAGCGTTCCATTTTTTTGGGCTATATCTGAAAACAGGGACATGACTATAGTGCCGGAATATTATTCAAAGAGGGGCGAAGGCCAGGGTGTCGAATACAGATACGTCGAAAAGGGCGGCATTGAGGGCAGATGGTGGCTCTATCACCTTCGGGACAGAGTAGACGATAAGAACTACTTTCAAATCGTAGGGACACACACCCAGTTTACAGACAGCGGATTTTCAACCATATTGAGCGCAAATTATCTCAATGAAAAAGACTATTACCAGCTCTACAGCCCATCGGTGCAGAAGAGTATCTCGCGTTACATCGAATCCTCGGGCGAAGCGGCATATTCTACCGATCAAACCAGAACATACCTGCTTTCACAGTACTGGGTGGATTTACAAAACAAAAATGGCTACATCTCTGAGCGGGTTCCTGAGCTTGGCTTTACAGTCCATCCTGTGGAAATCAGGCCAATAGACGCGTTTTCTATGAGGTCATCACTGACTAATTTCATATCCGAACAAAGCATAAAGGGCGAGCGCCTTGATGTTTACCCCAAGGTTTACTGGTCAATAGGGGACGGCATCAGGTTAACCCAGGTAGCCGGGGCGCGTGAGACCTTTTACAAACTCTCTCACACCGTCGATGACCGCAACACGATAAACAACTTCGCCGGTGTATATAACGCCTCACTGGATGCCACCCTAGTCAAGGATTACTCATCATTTACTCATATATTTGAGCCGTCGGTGAGATTCAACTATATATCACATGACATCTACACTGACAATGACACCTACCCTGCACCGATTTTGGACTCTACGGAGCTATTCAGAAAGACAGCCACTACGGAGCTTGACCTTGTGAATTATTTCAGGACATCTAACGGGACATTTCTATTTCTTAACCTGACAAACTCGTATGACGCCCTTGATACCAGTTACAGACTGCAGCCGATGAGACTTCAGGTATCGCTCAGAAAGCCTGTTACTTTCAAGGCTGAGGCGTATTATGATTTTAAGACCGGCCAAGTGACTAAAGTAAATTCAGCGTTCAGCGCAAAGTTATCTGACAGTGTGCTGTTTTCCATTGGGGAACGATATAACGGCCCAAACAACATTACGTATTTAACCGGTACATTTGACTTTATATTAAGCAAGGAATACGCCCTGAGAACCAACGCGTGGTATGACGCGAGGGCGGGCGAGGCGAAATATTACAGCATCGACTTCTTTTATAAAAAACAATGTTGGGGCCTAAACCTCAGGGTAGCGCGCACGCCGGATTCGTTTGGCGTCTATATGTTGATAGATCTAAAGGGGATTGGGACGCAGCAGCTGTTCACATTTGGCAATACTGGTGGCTGATAAAGAAAGATCTTACCCGTAAAGACCTATCCAAGTCTGTTGACATGTATATGGCGATCATAAAGAAGCACCTTCTGATTTATAATTAGACAATTTACACAGCCCATTTGTTTATGCTATAAATACCAATCAAAAACACAAGGAGGTCGTTGTCATGGAAGAAAAGAAGTTTGTATTCATCATCACTCATTCATTCGATAGCCCGGATGTTGTGGCCGGGGCGTTGCAGCTTGCCGTCAATATGAAGGCATTTGATACGAAGTTGGACTTTTTTCTTATGGATAAGGCGGTTCTCTTGGCTAAGAAAGGCTTTGCCGAGACCCTTATCTGGCAAAATAAGGACCAATTCTCGCCGGTTTCAGATCTATTAACGACGCTTTCCGAAGACCTTGACGCGAAGTTTTATATCTGCGCCTCGTGCGTTAAGCACTATGGACTTGATAAGGCTGAATTAATCCCCAACTCTGAGATAAAGCCGGGGACGTTTCTCGGTGAAATGCTCCTTGAGCGGCAGGGGCTGACGTTTTAGGCAGTAGTGTGACGGGGAAGGGATGGCCTTCCCCGCATTGACAGGCGGCAGGTGCCGCGGTTATCCCGCCTTTATCTGTACCTTCTTGGTGTCTTTCACCGCCTCCGGTGACTTGGGCAGTTTTATCGTCAGGATTCCCTTTTTGAATTCAGCTTCTACTTTAGCGTCGTCTACCTCGCACGGAAGCGGTATTGACCTGACAAATGACCCGTAGGAGCGCTCCATGTGATAGTAGTTAGTCCCCTTGTCCTCTTTCTCTGCCTTCTTTTGTCCCTTGAGGCTCAGCATGTCTTTCGTTAGTGTAACGTCAAGGTCATGCTCATCCATGCCGGGCAGCTCTGCCGTTACCGTTATCTCCTTGTCTGTCTCCAGCACGTTGACAGAGGGGTTAAACCCTATGCCGCCGCCCCAAAACGGCTCCATGTCAAATCCCCTAAAAAACCCGTTAAACACATCGTTTATCTGACGCTGTAAAGCAGTGAATGGGTCATTGTCGCCGTGCTTGACCGCCACACTGCCCCTTGCAGTTCCCCACGGTATAAGGTCTTTGAATTTCATATCGCTCACCTCCGGTTTATCTGGCTATTTCCCAGGGCTTTTCTTAGGCCGCCCTGACTTCTATCTTTTTCGCCTTTGCCGCCTCGGCCTTTGGCAGCACTAGCTTCAATACCCCGTTTTTCACGGTTGCCTCTATGCGCTGTCTGTCTATCTCCTCTGAGAGCGTGAAGCTCCGCCGGTAATCGCCTATCCCATACTCCACATACGAGGCCTGGTATTGCTGCGGCACATTAGGGTCAACCTTGCCGTATATGGTCAGCACGTTCTTGTCAAGCGTGATGTCGATTGACTTATCATCCACGCCCGGCATGTCCGCCGTTAACAGTATCTCCTTTTCCTTTTCCACTATGTCTACAGCCGGGTGATAGACCTTTACCTCTCTTGTGTGCTCTGTGCCATCAGTAGTCTGAGCCTCTTTCTTTTCGATATCTACAGTATCAGCCATCTTTGAGTCCCTCCTTAGTTTGAAGTGATATTTATTTTTCTGGGTTTGTCAGCCTCTGCCCGAGGAAGAGTTAATGTCAGGACGCCCTTGTCAAACTTTGCGCTGACCTTAGCGCCCTCTACCTCATACGGCAGCTCAATTGCCCTAGCGAATGTCCCATAGCGGCACTCCCTGCGATGGCAGCAGTCATCGGTCTCATTGGGCTCTTGCGCTTTGCGTGTGCCCTTGAGAGTCAGCGTCCTGCCCACTACCGTGATGTCAAGGTCGTCTGCGTTGACCCCCGGCAGCTCTGCGCTGACGAGGACTCCCTCTTCGCTTGTCCACAGGTTAATCGCCGGGTACTGCCTGAGCTGACGCTCCGTAAACCCAGAAAGCATGCCCTGCATCTCGTCCTGCATCTGTTTCAGCCTGTTTTGAACGGAACTAATCCCATGCCACCTGTACGGGCCGCCTGTTAAGCCACCCCTTGTCAGTCCTGCCAGATCTGAAAGTAACATTTTAGCTTACCTCCTGCCTTATATTATTTTATCGGAGTTTACAACCCCGTTTATGCTCATATACATATATAAAGCAAATGCCGTGCCAGAAGATAAAACTAATTAAATACAAGGAGTTACGGGGAGTTCGAATAAAAGGATTGTAAACGCGAGAGGCCAAAATGGCCTACTGCCAAGCTGAAATTCCGCATATGAAGCGAGTCTATAGGAGAAATTTCATGATAGGCCATAATGGCCTATAGGTCATTTTGGCCGCTTTCGTGGAGTTTGCGCCGCAGCGTACGTATCCCCATTTTGAGGATTTTCGCTGTTTTCGTGCGGTTGTTGCCGGTGTGCCGCAGTGTTTCTCTTATAATTATATCCTCGGCGTCATCGAGAGCTGTGCCGATGGGGATATATATCGCGCCGGTGTTCCTTTCGTCAATTATGCTGCCGCCATGTCCCATGCCGTGTTCTATAATACTGGGCTGAGGGTCAGTGTCTTCGAGATGCGGTGTGACATGTATGGGCAGCACCTGCTTTGTGCCGCGCGGCAGGAGGGTTGCAACCCTGGTCATAACGTTTCTAAGCTCGCGGACATTGCCCCTCCAGGGAAGCCCCTCAATGAGGTCTATGGAGGCCGGCGACAGGGGAGGATATGGCGGGGCAACGGCCATCTCGTTAAATGCCCTTCCCAAGAAGTGAAACGCCAGATAGGCAATATCCTCTACGCGCTGTCGCAGCGGGGGCAGATGGATTCTCAGGATATTAAGACGGTAGTACAGGTCTTCGCGAAATAGACCATCGGCAACCGCCTGCTTGAGGCCGACTCTTGTGGCGGCAATAACTCGCACATTAATCGGTATTGGGCGTTCGCCGCCGACGCGGTAAATGTGGCGCTCTTCGAGGACTCGCAGGAGGCGCACCTGTAGCAGAAGTGGCATGTCGCCAATTTCGTCTAAAAAAAGTGTGCCGTTATTTGCGGCCTCGAACTTCCCCTTTCTCATCTTTGCCGCCCCGGTAAATGCCCCCTTTTCGTGCCCAAAGAGTTCGCCTTCGATAAGTCCCTCGGGGATAGCCCCGCAGTTAACAGCCATAAACGGCCCGCCCGCCCGTTTGCTTAATACGTGAATCGCCCGCGCTACGATTTCTTTTCCAGAGCCGGTCTCACCAGAAATCAGCACTGTTTGATTTGAGGCGGCAACTGAGGGCAGGTTCTCAAGCGCGGCGCGCATGGCAGGCGACCGAAATAAAAAATATGGCCTTAGTTTATTAATCAGCGGGTCTGTAACAGTAAGGGCAGTGCTGCCGACATCGTGTTTGACGAGCCGTGCCTCGACCATTTGGATAAATCGCAGCGGGTCTGTATGCTTATCTATGTAGTCCTCAACACAGGGGGTAAATAGTTCGGCTCCTTGCGCGCCTGCCCCCTCAGTGGCAAGATAAACTACGGCCTGAGCTGATAATGAATCTATCAGTTGTACTGTCGTTGAGTCAAATCTAAGGCCGGCATCGGCGACAATTACGTCAACCGCCTTGCGGGCGGCAAAATCCAGTGCGTCATCAATGTTCTCTACACGAAACACTACACCGCCGTGTCCCTTAAACGCCTCTTCGATGTCGGTAAAGGCATCCCGGCCTCCACCGACTATAAGTAATGACAGTCCACTGAGGTCAGCACATGCCATTTATCATCCCACCAGTATCGCATCTTTTCCACAGCACCGCCTGTCACTTATCAGAGATATTTGTAAGAAACGGTCTGATAAGCTCAATTGGCAGCGGGAATATGATTGTAGAGTTTTTCTCCACCGATATCTCAGACAGGGTTTGGAGGTATCTCAGTTGCAAGGCTGAGGGCACGGCAGAGAGTGTCTTTGCCGCCTCGGTGAGCTTTTCCGATGCTTGAAGTTCGCCTTCGGCGTGGATGACTTTTGCCCTTCTTTCCCGCTCGGCCTCGGCCTGCTTTGCAATGGCCCTCTGCATCTCAACCGGCAAATCTACATTTTTCGTCTCCACTGCGGTGACCTTAATCCCCCACGGCTCAGTCTGGGCGTCTATTATGCGCTGAAGATCGACGTTTATCTCATCTCTCTTTGACAACAGGTCATCTAGATGCCCCTGCCCCAGGACGCTTCGCAGCGTAGTCTGGGCAATCTGGCTTGTGGCAAAGTAATAATCCTCTATCTCAGTTACCGCCTTTATAGGGTCTATTACCTTGAAATATACAACCGCGTTTACTTTAACCGATACGTTATCTCGTGTTATCACGTCCTGTGACGGCACATCCATCGTGATTGTCCGCAGGCTGATTCTGACGAGCTTGTCTACACCGGGCAGGATTATCACCAGTCCGGGGCCTTTAACGGGAATTACCCTGCCTAGGCGAAACACAACGCCCCTTTCGTATTCGTTTAGAATTTTTACGGCGCTCCATAAGAAAAACACTATCAACATCAGCACAAATAAACCCGATGAGCCTGTTATCATTTCAATAACCCTCCCTAAGCTGCTTTTGATTAAATGCAGAAGTACAGCTTCCATGATTTATAATACAGGCTTTACCTTAAGCCTGAGTCCTGTTACCTCTACGACAGTGCCCTCCACGTCCTTTTCTATTGTTACGTCGCTTCTGCACTGCCAGAGCGCCCCGCTGAGCATGACCATTCCCCTGTCTTTGTCTATGGCTTGCACCGCCGTGCCCACTGCGCCAATAATACCATCCACACCTGTGACCGGCCTTGTCTTGTACGCCTTATACGAAAGCCCCACAATTACGCTTAAAAACACTACCGTTACTATAACCGATATGGCAATTATATACAAGGATAGTGTAAAAAACGGCGACGATTCTTTAAAGAGCATTAATGAGCCAATGGTCATCGAGATTATCCCTCCTATAGTCAGCGCCCCGTGGGATATAACTTTTAGTTCTAATATAAACATGGCAATGGCAAGCACGATCAGGAGCAATCCCGCGTAATTTACGGGCAGCGTCTGAAACGCGTAAAACGCGACAATCAGAGAAATCGCACCTGCGATGCATGGAAACACCGCCCCCGGATTTGACAGCTCAAAAAACAGGCCATACATCCCTATCAACATTAATACATAGGCAACGTTGGGGTCGGAGATCAGGCTTAATATGCTCAGGCGCCATCCCATCTCGTCAGTTACAACTGCTGCCTTTGCGGTGTTGACAATTACGGTGGAGTTGTCGTCAAAGTGTACTTGTCTGCCGTCGATTTTCTTTAGGAGTTCAAAGAGGTCACTGGCAGTAAAGTCAATGACACCCTGTTTAAGGGCCTCATCAGCCGTCAGGGAAACGCTTTTCCTTACGGCCTCCACGGCCCATGCCGCGTTTCTACCACGCGTTGTGGCAATAGATTTAATAAAGGCCGCAGCGTCGTTTTCAGCCTTTTGGGCGGATTGCCCATCCATCTTCCCAGTGAGTGAGACAGGGTGAGCTGCCCCGATGTTTGTCCACGGCGACATAGCAGCTATATGGGCGGCCATCGTGATAAATACACCGGCAGATGCCGCGCGCCCCCCAGAGGGCGATACATAGACGACAACCGGCGTTTTACTGCCGTTTATAGCCTTAACCATAGACCTCATGGATGTGTCCAGACCGCCAGGTGTGTCAAGCTCAATTATCAATGCAGCCGAATCGGCGGCCTTGTCAATTGCCCTAGCGAGATACTCCTGCGACACCGGGCCTATGGCGCCGCTTATCTTAATAATGTTGACGACTTTTCCATGGCTGGCAAATACACCTGATACGCCGCAGAGCATGACTGCCAGCACAACTATCAGGTATCGCACTGCCGCCTTAGTCATAGTATTTGGGTTGATTGCTTTATCCTCGCTGGTTTCAAAAAGCATTTCTGCCTGGCCTATTAGTTATCGGTTAATTATATATTATCCGACTAAATTTTGGTATCAAATATATTGTTACGTCTGTGGCTGACCATGTATAATTCAGCCATCACAAGCTGACAAAATAAATTTTTAATATACACAAAATAAATGTTGCTTTTTTTAAAAAGTATGTTATAATAGGCCGATTGAAATGAAGAATGAGAAGAAGACCTGGTGGTAACAGGAGGCTTGGCAGTTGGAGAAGGGCAAACGCGCAGGACGGAAGGAGCGGGAAGGCGGTCACAGGAAGTGTCATTGAGATCACAGGAAGCGCCATTGAGGTGTCAGGAGGTGATGAGTAAGTAGGTTACAAAAGCTATAGAGCGTAATAGAGGTCAGCGGCGCCATTATGGTAAAACGGTGAATATGATGGCAAAAAAAGTGCTTTACTTAATGTTAAAAAGGTGATATACTGTCTACGCTTTGCTATCCACAATGAGTGGAGGGCTGGTATAGAAATTAACTCACAATAACGGCCGGCAGGCCGGAAAACAACAGGAGGACTTAGATGAAAGTACTAAAGGGTTTAGCAGTACTGATGTTGGTGTTGGCAAGTGTGTTGATAGTAAACACACACGCACAGGCGGGGACGTATTGTTGGGTCGCCACTGATGGTAACGCAGGCATCGTCGAAGGTGTAAGGCTGACGACGACCGACTTAGGATTTGGCCACACTATGCTCACGGGCACAGTAACCATCTACAACACGACAACCGGCGCATCGACTATCGTGCTTGCAAACGGCGCGGCGAACGTAACTGGTGTATCGGCGAGCACCCCCAATGGAGTATTAGAGGCGGCATTGACAGTTAACGGCGCGGCACCGGCGAGCTTTTCTACTGCGGCAACCAGCTTATTCGTAGCAGATGTACATCTCTTATTAGACCCAAATTCGATGAACGGAACGTACTTTCGTTCGACGACAACTAACACGTCCGCAGCTTCTACGACAGATACAAGGTATGACGGGGTAGCGACGCTTACATCATGTCTTTACTAAATCGTATTGAAAACCGTTTGTCCATAGGGCAGGCGAAGAAGAATAAACAGGAGGGCATTTAATGAAAGCATTAAAGATAGTGTTGGTAGCCATGTTGTTTGTGGTAGGGTTAAGCGCATTTGCCTTTGCGGATGGGTCAGCCGGTATGTACGGGGCAGAGTTATGCTGGAATATGGACGATGGCAAGAGCAGTGAAGTGTATTTCTTAAGGGTTGGAGCTATGTCCTATGGAACGACAGACTATGCGTTGGCTGGAACGAAGACGGTAATGTCCCGCACTGGCGCTACTGCAGCGACACAGATAGCTAAGGGAAATCTGGCTTACTCATCCACCGGCTACGTGGTAGGGTTAAACGTATCGGACGCGATAACCGGATCTAACTCCTTAATGCAAGAGGATATCGTTCTGATGTTGGATTCGTCGTTTAACGGTTATTACTATAGGGCGAACGCCTCAGAGAGAAGGTTAACTGGTGTAGCTACGTTTGCACTGTGCCCGTAGTTTAGCCCGTAGATTAAGGAGAATGCTTGCCCTATTATAAAGGGTAGGTTAGAAAGATAAAGACGAAAAAATGCAAAAAGGAGGCTGTTTGATGAGAGTAATAAAGGTATTGGCAGTAGCGTTAGTGTTAGCGTTCTGTGTACTGGCGTTGAATGCGGAAAAGAGCGAAGCAGGGCAGATATGCTGGTTCCTGGCTGACAACACAACAGGCGGATATACTTATGTGAAGCTCAGCACGATGGATCTGGGCGATTTTGCTAGCAACACGTCATGGTACTACAGCGATAACTACGCCCTTGCAGGCTTAGCCGCGCAGGTATTCCCTAATGGCGTAATCAACTCACAGGTTGTCAATGGCAGCATGATTCGTACCAGCGCGTTTACCTTTGAAGTTGCATTAAACATGTTGGGCATATCATCATATACCGACATAGCTGCAGGCCCACAGTTAGACGTGGTTGACTTACACATGGTGCTGAATCCTTTCACGTTCAACGGCACGTATTCCCGCGCATCCACTGCAAACATGACAGGCGCCGCTACAACTCAGAAGAGCTTCAGCGGTACAGCCGCATTAGTTACTTGTTTCTAAGTCTAAGTTCATGATAGAAAGGCCGGGTTTATCCCCGGCCTTTTTTTTTAATAAAACATCTCATTCTCGATGAGCATTTCTATCTTCCATATGGGGCGCATCTATTTCAGAGCGTCAGTCAGAATTTTTACAAAGGGATGTCTTCAAGATAGCAATACAAATTTACTCTTTTACAAGTGCTGGTCGCACAGTTAGTTCAGAAGGTGATGGTAATTTATAAACCGGCTGGCAAGGACATCCTTCGACTGGCTCAGGATGATTCGACTGGGTATGATAATACTGGTGTTTGCGACAATGTTAACGAGAGACACCATTATGCCCAGGTCTAACGCATTAGTAGCAAAATATGTCATTGACGCCGCTATTGCATCATTCCGGCTTGTCCGTAATCTGTCCTTAATGCCTTAGAAAGGATTTTCTGACAGAGCGATAGCCAAAAGACCATGGATTTAATCGGCGAACACTCAATAAAGGTAGTAAGCCCACGTCTGGCAACCAACTTGCCGCTATTGTTGACCGTGATATTAATAATGTTGCTGTAGACATAAAATATATCGAGGAAATCGGGTAGATTGAGAGAAAGAAGAATTCGACGGCTATATAGGTAAATTATGATTCGATATCTCTTGAGATAGCCGTTTAGTTTATTTCGGCACTATTGCCTATCGAGACACCTGCATAAGTCTTGCAATTTCGCAACCTGAAGCGTTACATTTCTCGTGTCGCTTCGTCGTATGTTATCAGTGAGTTCCCTGATTTTATCTATTGCCTCAAGCAGTGTGCTTATTGTGTTGTCATCTGGGAAAATCCTCTTTTTGCGGAAGATATGCAGAATATCTTCCAGATTGTGTGCAAGTTTTCCTATGTTATTTAGTTTGAGGAGATTCGCTCCCGACTTAATCGAATGCGCGTCTCTGAAGATGGCGCGTATCTGCTGGTCATACGCCCCCGGCCTTTCCTTGAGGCGCAAGATTGTGACCTCAATGCTGCTTAACCTCTCCTGCGTCTCCACGGCATAGGCCGCTAAGACATCGGCGTCGTCATAAAAATTCATTGAAGATTTTCGATAAGCTCTATGGCGTATCCCGCCATTTTGTCTATGTCCGGCTTACACACCTGGCGGTCTGCCCCAACTGATTTACCCTTATGCACAAGCTCGTCTGTTATAATAGACGAGTATAGAATTACGGGGAGTCCACAGAGAGACTTGTCTTCTTTTATCCTTTTTGTCAGAGTGAAGCCATCGAGTTTCGGCATCTCTATATCAGCTATCACTATATCGACGAAGTCCTTGATACTTCTGCCCTCTTTCACCGCCATATCTGCCAGTTCCTTCAGGCACGTAAGGGCATCCTCGCCGTTATTGAGTATATTCGTCCTGAAGTTGGCATGCTCCAGAGTTTTTTTCAGCATCATTCGAATAGTCGGTGAGTCCTCGGCAATCACCGCCATATAATCCTTCTGCGCCCTAACCGATGTGTTCCAGGCACGCTTTGCCGATTCGGGGTTAAGCACCGCAATTATCTGCTCAAGGTCAAGCAGCTGGATAAAGTGGGCGTCCTTTATCAGCGTACCGATGACAACGTTCGTCCCCATCCTGTTGATAAACTCACTTGGCGGCACTACATCCTTCCACATAAACCGGTGAATCTCCGTTACCCCTGAGACAATAAATCCCTGTACAGAGCGGCTGAATTCGGTAATAATCACATTTTCGTAATTACTCTTGTGGCGGTTTATCTTCAACCATACGCTGAGATCAATAATGGGCACTATGTGATCACGCAACGGTATAGTGCCCATAAAGCACGGGTCTTGCGAATGCTCCTTCTCTAGCATCTTAGGCGACTCTATGACCTCCATTACCTTGGCCACGTTCATCCCGAAATAGCGATGTTCCACCTTGCCGCCTCTGTCCTGCTCATCGAGATAGAACTCCAGCACCTCGAACTCATTCGTCCCCGTGTCAAGGAGTATCTGAGACTTAATCTCATCTATGACGTTTTTGTCGCTCATATCATCTCTACACTGCCACAGCCGTTGCCGGTTCAACAGGGTCAGGGTCATCTTCAAACATATCGCCGCGCATAGACGACATATCGGACGATGAGAAAATGCTGTCTATATTAAGGATAATTATAAACCGGTCATCGCGCTTGCCCATGCCCTTAATAAACGTGGTATCAAGCGATGTGCCGATGCTTGGCGGGGGTTCTATCTTATCCGCGTCCAGCTCCATAACCTCCTGGACTGAGTCCACCACTGCCCCAAGAACTGTCTGCTTCCTACCTACCATAACCTCAACTATTATAACACATGTGTTTACAGTTTTTTCAAACTCGCGCATACCAAACTTCATGCTCAAGTCCACAACCGGCACAACACTGCCGCGTATGTTTATTACACCATCCATGTAGGACGGCATCTGCGGCACCTTTGTGACAGTTGAATACTCAAGCACCTCTCTGACCTTCGATATGTCAATGGCAAATGTCTCATCGTTGAGGATAAACGTCAGGTACTGCGTAGTCTCTGTAATCCCTGCTACTGCCATATCACACCTCCGTAACTTTAGTTAGTTGCGCCTCTGTGGTTCTGTGCCCATAACCTTACTGAATTCCAGCTTTCGCGGGAATGACAGAAAAAGATTAACGACATTATACAGATGACAGCTCTCTACAGGTAGAGGACAATTGCGGCTGCTGCCATTACACGCGCCCACCCCTGTCTGTCATTTCGGTGCAAGCAGCTTTCTACAGGTAGAGGACAATTGCGGCTGCTGCCACTGCCGCGCCAGCCCCCTACCTGTCATATTGCCGCGAAAGCGGGAATCTCCAGTCTCTCAGGGCATATGGGACGCCTTTATCCATCTTCACATAGCTCATTTATTAATACTTTTCAAACTCGCTGTCGTCGGTGTGGTCTTTACTGTCATCCAAATCAATGACCTTGCCTCTTGAGGGTGAAGGTGTTGATGTGTGTATCTTTCTCGAAGGGACACTCTGGTGCGCTAATGCCATTGGTTTACGCTTGGCGGCTTTGGGCTTTACCGAGAATGAGCCTTCAGCGCCGGACTTAAAGTAGGCGATTGTGCCCTGGAGCTGCTCAGACTGCGAGGACAGCTCCTCTGAGGTGGAGGCCATCTGCTCTGCGGCTGAGGCGTTTTGCTGGATGACCTGGTCAAGCTGCTGAATGGCCTTATTTATCTGCTCAGCGCCGGAGTTTTGTTCGTTGCTGGCAGCGGTTATCTCCTGCACTAGGTCAGCCGTCTTTCTGATATCCGGGACTAATTTAGTGAGCATTGTGCCGGCCTGCTCAGCAATATTCACGCTTGAGGCCGAGAGTTCGCTTATCTCGCCCGCCGCTTTTTGACTGCGCTCGGCGAGTTTTCTTACTTCTGAGGCCACAACAGCAAATCCCTTGCCGTGCTCCCCTGCCCTTGCCGCCTCGATTGCCGCGTTTAATGCCAATAAATTAGTCTGCCTTGCGATTTCCTCAATAATAGAGATCTTGCTTGCGATTTCCTTCATTGCGGCAACTGCCTCTGCAACGGCCTTCCCGCCGTCGAGGGCGTCTTTTGCCGCCGTGGTTGCAATTGCCTCAGTTTGTCTTGAGTTATCTGTAGTCTGCCTGATATTTGATGTCATCTGCTCCATCGACGACGATGTCTCCTCAACACTGGCCGCCTGCTCGGTAGCGCCTTCTGAGAGCGACTGCGCCCCGGCTGAAAGTTCGGCGCTTCCGGACGCTACGTTATCTGCCGCTGAGCGCACGCTGGCTACTATCTCCTTTAATTTCTCGACCATTGTCTTCATTGCCAATAAGATTCCGGCCTCTGACTTATTGCCACTGTCAAATCTCATCGTCAAGTCCCCGTCGGCAACGCTCTGCGCTATAGACGCAATATAATGCGGCTCACCGCCGAGCTGTTTTAATAAGCTCAGCGTTATCCACATGGCTATCACTATCGCCGCAACTACGGCTATAACCGAAAGGGTTATGATTAATGTACGGGCGCTTGAGTAAGCCTCGCTAGCCTGTTTGGCAGCTTCATTAAGGTGCTCTTCCTGATGCTTTTTTAGCTTCTCAGTGGTATCGAGATAAGCCTCCTGCAATGGTCTTACCTTTGATAGCAGAAAGTCCTTTGCTTCGGGCTGTTTGCCCTCTCCCATGAGTTTAATAAACTCATCCTGAGCAGGAACGAACAGCGCCCTGGCATCGGTTATGCCCTTAAGCATTGCCTTGCCTGTGTCAGTACGAACCAGCTGGGTAAGCGCGTCCAGATTGGCGCTTATTTCCTTCCTATCTTCCTTTATCCCATCTAATGCCTTCGATATCTGCTCCTTATTGTCAAATAGCAGTGAGTTACGCATATGACGAGCTATCGAAAGAACCTTGATATTTATGTTACTGCAAGCGGCAACTTTTGGATATTCCTCTTTGACAACCTTGGTCATCTCACCGTTTAAATTCCCAAGGGCATTGATACCCACAACCGCTACCACCAAAAGCAAAACCACAACAATACCAAATGCCAGGCCTAACCGCGTCCCTGTCTTCATGTTTTGTAACATTACTCCTCCTAATCTGATTATTTATGCGCGTGTTTATCCACACACCACTACAATTTAAATTTTAAACAACCGCCTATAGCTGTCACAATTGAAATTATAACACGCAGATATAAAAAGATGTCAAGAAAAAAGAGGGCATTAGAAAAAATATAGATGATCTGGTATATCAGTTGACGAATCTTCTGTCAAGGAGGAAATAATCTGAATCAGGGCAACCGAGAACAAATGAGCAGCCAAATAGTCACAGCCGCCCTTATTTCGTCATTCCGGACAACAGACTGTGTCATAATAGAAAACCAACCACATCAAACCATTAAAAAGACAGTAAAAATGATTCTTCGTCTGAAATCATCCTGTCGAATCATCCTGAGCTTGTCGAAGGATTGCCGATGTATGGGGAAATGACATACAAAGGAGCATCCTTCGACAGGCTCAGGATGATTCTAATTTGCATGAACAATCTCGGAATCTATTGTGACACAGTCTGCAAGCCGGAATGACGGCAAGGAACAAGGCAGACTGCTTACATAGGCCATTTCTTCCTGATTTTTCAAATGCGATTGCCGTGCCTGAAGGAAACGATCTAATTAGACACAGGAGCCACTGCGGCAGCCGCCGACTCTGCCCAATACGGCACGCCGCCCTCGTCTCTGAGCCGCAGCGTATCCCCGCCCCTTTTAACCTCTGCCGCTATGACGGCCGGGGCGCCCTCGAATGAAACCTTAGAGCCTTTGACCTCAACCGTGTCACCCTTTTCAATCTTAACATCCTGCCGCTCCACATACCATACAGGACCGAGGTGTATTGCCATTGTGCCGTCGTCTGTTTTGAGTATGAGCTGCAACCCCATGGACATCCCCCTAAAGGGCGCAAAGCTCTCCACAGAGTCTACTGTGCCGGTTACAACATCCACGGTCTTTGTGTCATACACCGTCAGATACGGGCCGCCGCCTCCTCCTCGTCCTCCCCAGCCTCCGCTTCCCTTCCAGCCGCGCCAGGGCTGTCCAGTGGCCGCAGCCGC
>JADFXZ010000003.1:6249-7626 GCA_015233265.1 Nitrospirota bacterium | reverse complement strand
CCAGCATAATATGCGCGGCTGCATTGCCAAATATCTCAGCGGCCGCGGGCAGATAAAAAAAATAAGATTTATGTCTGGGTTTGCCTTGACTAAAGATTCCTTATTTTGTTACCATGCCAGACTAAGTCATCACTTGGAGAAAGAGGTTTTAAAAGAGATGTCAACTAAAAAAACTGCCGAGCACCCGGCTAAGGCTAATAAAAAGCCTGACAAACGTCAAGAGGCTATTCTCAGGGTGAAAAACAAGTTAATATACATGCGCAGGCAGCTCTTAAGCGGCGCTGAATCTGTAAAGAACAACATGCCGGATACGATCTCCTTCCCAGACCTCGGCGACCAGGCCAGCGCGGAAATCGATATGAATTTCATGCTCAAACTAAAGGGGCGAGAACAGAAGCTGCTCAAAAAGATAGACTTATCAGTGGAGCGTATTGTCGAGGGCACATACGGGCTGTGTGAAAGTTGCGGCGAAGAGATCAGCATTAAGCGCCTTGAGGCGCGCCCAGTGACCACGCTGTGTATCGACTGCAAGACCGAACAGGAAGAAGAGGAGAAGATGAGGGAAGACTAAGGCCGTCTCTGCCTGTCGTAAAGATTTGAGAATCTCTCCTGCATATAATCCCCAAATAAGTTAAAACACAGTGCCGTTGCCGCTATCGCCAACCCGGGAAACAGCACCATCCACGGCTCTGAAAGTATATACGCCCTATTGTCTCCAATCATATTGCCCCAGCTTGGCGTTGGCGGCTGCGGCCCAAGCCCTAGAAAACTCAACGACGCCTCCGTTAAAATATACCCGCTGAACTTGATTCCCAGTATAACCAATCCCAAAGACAAACACTGCGGGAAGATATGTACGACCATCACCCGTAAATTACTCGCACCCAAAGACCGCGCCGCCTCGACATAGGCCATCTCCTTAACCTTGAGCACCTGCCCCCTGATGAGCCTCGCAAACGACGCCCAGCCAACCAGCGCAATTGCGGCCATCACGGTAAACTTCGTCGGCGGCAGCACCACAGATATGCCAATGGCCAGAAGCAGCGAGGGAAACGCAAGCGTCAAATCCACAACCGCCATTAATAGCGTATCAGTCCACCTGCCGTAGTAACCAGAAATCAACCCCGCAGTAAACCCTATGCAAAGCGACACCAACGCCGCGGCAAACGATACGCCAAGCGATATTCTTCCGCCGTAGAGCACACGTGCTAAGACATCCCTGCCCTTGCTGTCAGTCCCAAACAGATGCCTCGGCGACGGTGCCGCCTTAATCTCATCGAGATTAATCGCCACCGGGTCGTAGTGCGTCAGATATGGCGCAAACGCCACAGCTAATACAATAAACATCAGCACAATTATAGGCAGCTTAATAAACAT
>JADFXZ010000003.1:0-6197 GCA_015233265.1 Nitrospirota bacterium | reverse complement strand
GCGCGTTGACCACTACAAATATAAATGTCCCCGTAATGATACAGCCTAAAATCACCGGATAATCCCGCTTTAAAATCCCATCGACTGTGAATCTGCCAATCCCATCCCACCCGAAGACGGTCTCTGTCAGCACAGCGCCGTTTAGAAAACTTGCAAAGTCAAGGCCGATGACAGTTATCAGGGGGATTAAAATGCTCTTTAGAAGATGGATATAATTTATACGCCATCTGTGTAAGCCCTTAGCGTAAAGCACTCGAATAAAGGGCATCGAGAGCGTCTCAATCGCCGAGGAGCGGGTGATTCTGGCAATGCTTGCAAGGACGGGAAGCGACAGGGCTATGGCCGGCAGGATGATAAATCTTATCCCGCCAGTGCCCGACGGCGGCAGGATGCGGAGTTTTAAACTAAACATGATAATCAACACGAGACCAGTCCAAAACACGGGCAGACTCAGGCCGGCCAGAGACAGCGCAGAGCACAGCCTGTCTGCAGCACTGCCCCTTGTCAGCCCGGCGGCAAAGCCAAGGACGAGGCCTCCAATGATGGCAATCGTCATGGCCGCCGCGGCAAGGTATATCGTATTGGGAAGTTTACGCATGATTTCACTAAGCACATCGCGGTTGGTATAGTATGACCGCCCCAGGTCGCCGCGGGCAAGGAGCGAGACATATCCGAGGAACTGCACGATGAAGGGTTTATCGACGCCGAGGGCGCGGTTGATTCGCTCGATGTCTTCGGGGTCTGCGTGCTGCCCGATAAGCCCAGAGGCCGGGTCTCCAGGTAAGAACTTGACGATTGAAAACGTAATAAACGTTATGCCAAGTAGAACCAGCGCCAAAAGCGCAATCTTTTTTACAATATATGCAAACAAAATGTCGTTAACCTCAATCCAGGAAATCCCGGCAATGCAATTTTCTCCATGTGAATCAACGCTTTGATACCTGCCGACTGTGGATTATAACACATCACCTCAAAAAATTATGCCGGGGCGGCTGGATGCGCGGCGGCAAAATATTTTTCTTGACAATCTGGCCTGTTTTTTTGTACTTTTCCCTCTAATAAGTACAATTGGAGGGGTGTCACGTGATACTAATAATCTCATTTTATAGATCTCTGCAGAAGGACCTTGAGAGTTTCATCAAGGCAGATTTTCCAGCAATAGAGATAGACAAGGCATACTATGACATGGAAGGGATTAAGAAAATAGAATCTGATATTACCTACCAGCTGATCATAAGCGACTGGGACAGCGGCTATGTCAATGGGCTTTCGATATTAAAAAAGGTCAGGAAAAACCCTGTGATAAATGGAACACCTGTTGTAATATTAACCGAAAAGCAGGACAAAGAAAGCGTATTAGCATGTGTAAAGGCCGCAGTAACCGGCTATATAATGAAACCAGCGCTCTCACAAACGATAGATGAAAAGACATTTTATGAAAAACTCAGACCATTCATCGAGAAAGTAGCATAAATAACGGCGCTGCCCCTGCGGCAACATATCAAATTGCGACAATAGATCATATGGAAGACTTCAACAACAGATGGACTGTGACCGCAGCATACGCCGTGATATTTATATTTGCCGCCCTTGTCCTGTTGTACAACCTCCAGCAGCGGCTCTACTGGGGCGACGAGGCTGAGACTGCAAATCTGGCCGTAAACATAACCAAGTTTGGCCTTCCTAAGAGCGATGACGGCAAAAATACGATAACCATCAATGGGACAGACGCAGACACGAGCGATATTGTCTGGACATGGCGGCCCTGGCTGGATTTATACGTTACGGCGGCATCTTTTGCAATCATTGGGAAGACTACCGCGGCGGGGAGGCTGCCATTTGCACTTTTTGGGCTTGCCTCGGTGGTGTTTATCGCCGTTGTTGCCCGCGGGATTTATAAAACCCACGCCGGGGCGATATTAACCGCGCTGTTTTTCGTTACAAATCAGGCATTTATTTTACACGCGAGGCAGTGCCGCTACTATGCCATTGTAATTGCGGCTGAGATTTTGCTTATCTATGGCCTATTTTTAATTCTGAGAGGGAGGCGCGGCAGTGGGCAGGTTTGCACGGCCATTGCCCTTGTCCTACAGTTTTACTGCAATTATATTATCGTCATAGGGGGCATACTGTCGCTAGGCATATTTACTGTAATTATGCGAAGGCGTGGCAAGGCAATCGCGCGGCCAGTGGTGATTGCTGTCTCAGCGTTTTTAGTGGCAGCCCTGCCCTGGCTTATATATGCGCGGCCATGGGGGCAGCTTGGGCAGCTTGCCGATAGAGACCCTGCGGTCAAGGTCTTCAACTACATACAGGAGATAAATTTCCACATGTTTCCGCTTGTCCTAATTTTTATCCCCATGGTGGGCTATATCTACAGGAAGATTCATGGTGCCAAGTCAACCGCCAACACCTCTGCCCAGACAGACATCACACACGATATGAACTTATTGTTATTGATCTCCATCCCATGTCAACTGCCTGCCGCCGCTTTAAGCCCCGGTATTTTTATGCGCTACATAATAGTCCTTGCACCGGTGTTTTGCCTCCTGCAGGGGTACATTATAAGTAAATATGTGAAACCGGCGATTGTTGGCTGTGCCCTCACTGCGGTGTTATGTCTGACGAACTATCTGTCATATTATCCGGCCTACTTTATGAAGGGTTTTCACGAACCGGAGCTGCCCCTGATGACGTTAGTGCGCGATATTGTCTCAAGACACACCGACGCCATTGACGACACTGTGGCATTTCTAAAGAAAGAGGGTCAGCCTGATGAGTCAATATTGGTAAAGGACCCTGAATTTCCACTGATATTTTATACCGGCATGGAGATAATCGACTATAGGTTTCACCACGGTGTGTTTGCAGAGAGGCTTCCTGACTGGATATTTCCACTGAGTATCAGCGGTGTACTGGCAAACTCGGCTTTTACCATTCCCGATGAGATTGCCCAGCTGTATGACCCCATAACCATAACAGTCCACAACTCAACAAGGGGGGGCAATATGCCCGAGCCGGACAAGCACGAATCACTGTCACAATCGGCAACGGTGAACTTAGTCATTTACCACAAGAAGAGCAAGATGATACGATTTCTGCCACAGCGCCATGTTGGGCAATCAGGGCAATAACGCATATGCCCTAAGCTCCTTGAATTATGTTATTATACATGCGGCAATGGCCTGATAGATCATTCTCGATGGAGGTTAGACTTGAAAAATAGAGGGGGATTCGTTGCAATTGGGGCTGGGATGGTTTTGCTTGTTTTATTAATTGGCGGGTTTGGCGAAGTGCCGGTTAAGGCTGTGGCTGCCGTTGGGGATAACCCGATTCTCGATGAGATGGTGATTGTGGATAAGGCCTTTAGAGAGATAGTCTCAGCTGTTGCCGTTGGTTCTGGCCCCAAAGTTCTACGTGCGCTTCAACCGTTGCACGCTGCAAGTGAAAAAACTTACGATGACCTTCACTCAGGCGCACTGACATTACCCAAGAACGAGAAGAACATCAGCGAATTTGTCAATATGGATGAGAAATTCCACCATCACATAGAGAAGTTGGCAGAGGCCGCCCACAAAGACAACAAAGACACGATGTTATCGATTACAAAGAAACTCATGGACGCATGCGTCAACTGCCACAAGACCTTCAAGCAATAAGCTATTGCTAAAATGATTACTTAATCAAACTGCTCAATATCGCAGATTTACGCAAATTAACAAAGAAAATACATGCGGAGGTAGAAAAGATGCCTATAACACTTGATGCAAGAAAGACATGGCTTTTTAAAGAAGGCTCAAAAGATGGGAAACGCCAAGGTTTAACTGAGGGGAGGCGAGAGGGCCTGTTTGAGGGAATCGAGTTAGGGCTTGAACTCAAATACGGCTCTGCCGGGCTTGAGCTGATGCCTCTGGTCAGGAGTATCACTACTATAGATAAACTGGAGGCGTTGAAGAGTCTCATTAAAACGTCCGGGTCAGTCGATGAGTTCTTTAGTGCACGCGGTGTAACTTATGCTCGGCCGCGTATGGCGCGCCCCTTCCAGATTATATAGATTGCCGGATATATTATCAACTCAAGTATTGTCGAAGTCACTACGCCGCCTACCATCGGGGCCGCTATGCGTTTCATTACGTCTGACCCTGCCCCCGTTGAAAACATCACCGGGATTAAGCCCGCTAAGATCACACTTACTGTCATTATCTTTGGTCTGATTCGCTTGACCGCACCGTGCATCACCGCATCTTTCAAGTCGGCGTATGAATTCAACCGACCCTCTTTTGCCCACTTGTCATAGGACAATTCAAGATATAGCAGCATCACCACACCCGTCTCGGCATCCAGCCCCGCAAGAGCTATCATCCCCACCCACACCGCTATACTCATGTTATAATTCATTATATACAAAAACCAGAACGACCCCACAAGCGAAAACGGTACTGCCAACAGCACTATCGCCGTTTTTACCGCCGATTGCGTGTTAATATACACCAGCACGAATATCGCAAAGACCGTCAGCGGGATTACCAGCTTGAGCCGCTTGTGTGTCTCCACTATGTATTCATACTCGCCGCTCCACTTCAGGCGATAGCCAGTTGGTAGTTTTACCTGTGCAGCTACCCGCTTTTTTGCATCCTCCACGTAACTTCCCACATCCCGGCCCGTGAAATCTATATAGACATATGACGTTAACATGCCCTCTTCGCTTTTTATCGATGTCGGGCCTTGCGTGATTTTAATGTCTGCTATCTCACCCATTGGCACCTGCGCTAATACTGGCATTGACGAGGCGGTTGAATTTGCTGACTTCGAATTTAGCGGCATAAGCGGTACGAGCACCCGCTTTAAGTCGTCAATATTCCCCCTTAAATCCCTTAAATATCGCACATTTACCGGGAATCGCTGCCTTCCTTCCACCGTCGTTGTCAGGTTCATCCCACCAACGGCTGATTGTATTACCTCCTGAACGTCATCTACCGTCAGGCCGTAGCGGGCTGCCTCCGCCCTCCTGAGCTCGAAATCCAGAAAATAGCCTGTCATCACACGCTCTGCATATGCGCTCCTCGTGCCCGGGATTGTCTTTACCGCGCTTTCTATCTCAAGCCCTATGCGCTCAATCTCCTCAAGTTTTGGCCCAAGTATCTTAATTCCAACCGGCGTCCTGATCCCCGTTGACAGCATATCTATGCGCGCCTTTATTGGCATAGTAAAGGAATTCGCAACTCCTGGAATCGACAGTGCGTCGTTCATCTCGTTCTTTAAATCCTCGACGCTCAGCCCTTTTCGCCACTGTGTCTGCGGCTTTAGATTGACAATCGTCTCGAACATCTCTATAGGCGCCGGGTCTGTGGCAGTCTCCGCCCTGCCTGCCTTTCCAAACACCTGTGAGACTTCGGGGATTGTCTTTAGTATCGCATCCTGCATTTGCAGCAATTTACCGGCCTCAGCAATTGACGCCCCTGGCACTGTCACCGGCATATAAAACAACGTCCCCTCATAGAGAGGCGGCATGAACTCTGTGCCAAGTTTCTTGTATGGATACACCGTTGCCCCCATGATTATTATAGCCGCGATGATGACAATCCATCTCAACCGCAGTGACAGCCGCGCAACAGGCTCATATAGAAAATGAAGGACGCGGCTTACGGGGTTTCTCTCCTCCGGTCTGATTTTTCCCCTGATAAACAGCGTCATCAGCACCGGCGTTATCGTCACGGCAAGGAAGGCCGAAAAGCACATCGCAAATGTCTTCGTAAAGCCAAGAGGCTTAAACAACCTGCCCGCCTGTTCTTGCAGCGTAAACACTGGAAGAAATCCCACGGTTATGACAAGCAGAGAAAAGAACAGCGAGGGACCTACCTCCTGCGCCGCTTCTATCACAATGTCAACTGCGCTGCCCTGTCTGCCCGCGTGTTCCCAGTCTTCAAGTTTCTTATGTGCCTGTTCCACCATGATTATCGAGGCGTCAACCATTGCCCCAATGGCTATGGCAATACCGCTTAGGCTCATGATATTTGACGTTACACCCAGATAGTACATACAGATAAAAGACATTATTATGGCTATGGGCAGCGTCAGTATTACTACCAGAGCGCTTGGCAGGTGAAATAAAAACACTACACAGACAACGCTCACCGCAATGGAGAGTTTTATTATCTCGTCTTTTAACGTGGCAATTGCCTTGCCTATCAAATCAG
>JADFXZ010000196.1:1201-4164 GCA_015233265.1 Nitrospirota bacterium | reverse complement strand
GTTTGACCGTAAGAAGTTAATCCGTGAAGGCAAACAACCTGAGCCGGTCAAGAAAATCGTCAATTACACGTTTAAGCAGTTGGCAGAGCAATATTTAACGTGGGCTGAAAGGCAGCGTTCTTTCAGAAGTAAGAAAGGATTTATCCTGCAATTAGTTGATGTCTTTGGTAATGTGCCTCTAAGAAAATTTAACACCATGATGTTAGAGCAGTTCCAAACAGAAAGGATGGCTAAAGGCAACAAGCCTGCTACTGTAAATCGGCTTCTTGCCACTGTAAAGCACATGTTCACAAAGGCCGTTGAGTGGGAATGGGTTGAGGAGTTCGCCTTCAAAAAAGTACGGCAAGTTAAGTTGCCTCAGGAAAATAACCGCCGCCTACGCTATCTTTCACAAGAAGAGTGTCAAAAGCTTCTTAACAACTGTGATTCCCACCTTCACCCGATTGTGGCAACGGCGCTTAATAGCGGCATGAGAAAAGGGGAAATCTTATCGTTGAAGTGGGAAAACGTTGACTTGAAGCATGGTTTTATCCTCTTATCTACTGACACAAAGAACGGTGAGCGTCGAGAAATCCCGATTAATGCCACATTAAAGGCCGTTTTTCAAGTAATTAAACGCAGGCTGGACATTCCCTATGTCTTTTTCGATAATGCCACAGGAAAGCCTTATGATGATGTTAGAAGGAGTTTTAATACAGCTTGCCGTAAGTCCGGCATAAAGGATTTCCATTTTCATGACCTGAGACATACCTTTGCTTCTCACTTGGTAATGGCCGGAGTAGACATAACCACAGTAAAGGAACTCTTGGGACACAAGACATTGACAATGACACTGCGGTATGCTCATTTAGCGCCAAGCCATAAAGTAAAGGCGGTTGATGTATTAGACAACGTTATCAATCCAAAGTCAACTGCACAAAAACTGCACATTCTGGAAGATAGGTAACCATGTTAAAACCCTGTAACCACTTGGAAATAAAGGAAGCCGGGAAAGGGATTCGAACCCTCGACCTGCTGATTACGAATCAGCTGCACTACCACTGTGCTATCCCGGCACAACACCGGCCCCACCAAAAGCCCTAACACAGCATTATACCATAGTGTTGACTGTTTCTGCAAGCCGCATGTGCAGCTTAAAACTGGAAATAAATCACAAACATCCCAATAAGCGACATAATGACCATTATTATGAGCGTTAACGGGGCCTTGTCTGTTTTTCTGTTGCGTCTGACAGTGCTTACGGCCAAGCCGATTAAAGAGATAAGCAGTAAGACATTTATAGCTATAAACGCATTTTTCAGCATAGATACATCCCAGTATGACCGCGCCCTGTTGTATATGCTGTGAGGGTCAAATATCGTGGCATGTTCCGGTCTTGCATAGTACACATATGCCCATACCACAAATAGCATCAGCCAGCATACAGCGATTGCCCATCTGATGGATTTTACGACTACATCAGGGCCTTTTCTCCTGTCTTCAGCCCTTGACCGCCTTTGTTCCATTCGTTGCTACCTCCCTTAGTTTAAAGAGGACAAGATTCCACTCTTACTATATCATTACTATCGCATAATAGCGGGGGCTTTGTAAAGTGCCCCCAGAACTCACACGGCAATCGCGTCGTTGATTATTTGAGCCGTTTATGATACTATTATTCAGGGCTTGCCTGACGATGAAAGACTATGAAAGATACGTCATCCTGTGATACCGGCAACAGGGCTTCAACCGCGCTCTATGTGTGGCCTTGTGCCGTAGTGTTGGTGTTGGCCACCGCTGCCGCCTATTTCCCGGTTTGGAACAACGATTTCGTTAGTTATGACGATTATAAATACACTTCAGGCAATCCATTCATTAAAGACGGCCTTACCCCCGCGTCCATTAAATGGGCATTTAGTACATGCTATTTTTCGAATTGGCACCCTATCACGTGGATTTCCCATATGGCAGACATCTCGCTTTATGGATTTGCGCCCCGCGGGCATCACATAACAAGTCTGCTAATACACGTAATAAACGGGGTTTTGTTGTTTTTTGTGCTTTACCTGATGACTGATGCCGCACCTCCTTCCAGCCGACGAACTCTGACGTGTGCGGCCGCCGCGGCACTTTTTGTCGTTCACCCGCTCAACGTCGAGTCTGTAGCGTGGGTGGCTGAGAGAAAGAATTGCCTGTGTGCTTTTTTTTGGTTTATCACCCTCATCGCTTACTTACGCTTTGTCAGGCAACAGACGCTTCTTAGATACTTAGGTGTATTAGGCCTTTTTTCATTGGCTTTGATGTCAAAAGCTATGGCCGTTACCCTCCCTTTTACGCTTTTACTTCTTGACTTCTGGCCGCTTGGACGCTTCAAAGCTCATCAGTCCGTTATCGCTCAGTATCCACTGGCCGGATTGATTGCCGAGAAAATCCCCTTTTTGGTCCTTTCATACCTGTCATCGGTTATAACTATTTACGCCCAAAGGCAGGAGGGGGCTATTATCTCTCTGGGTCAACTACCTCTTTCATCCCGCCTCGTTAATGCCATTATGTCATACGCCGGGTATATCCGGAAACTGTTCGTCCCCATGCGTTTAGCCGTGTTTTATCCATATATTGAGGAGAAATCCATTCTCGCTATTGTGTCAGCTTCATTAGTTGTCATCGCCATAACAATCTTTGTATTTATAAAGAGGAAAACGGCGCCATATCTGCTCATGGGATGGCTCTGGTATTTGGGGACGCTTGTGCCGGTTATTCAAGTTGTCCAGGTGGGGACTGCCTCTATGGCAGACCGCTACATGTACATCCCCGCCATTGGGCTGTTTATTATGATTTCATGGGGTGGCAGAGACATTCTGACCGCTGTGGGGCTGCCACACAAGAAATTGATTGCCACGGCATTGGCAGCTGCAATCTTCATTGCGGCAGTGGTAACTACGCAGCGACAAACAGCGTATTGGAGGGATTCGGCAACATTATATAAG
>JADFXZ010000196.1:0-1160 GCA_015233265.1 Nitrospirota bacterium | reverse complement strand
CACACAATAACTACGGCCAGGTGATGATTAAACAGGGTAATCTTGACGAGGCAATCGCTCAATTCAGAAAAGGACTCGCTATTATGCCCACAAACAATGAGCTTAATTTCAACATGTGGGAGGCACTCTCCGCAAAAGGCACGCCCGATGACAAGTATCTCCTTAATGCCTCTGCCATATGGTTCCAGGGCGACGAGGCCGCCCTGCTGAAACAGGCCGGTATCAAATATCTTCAACAGAAAGAATACGATGACGCCGTGGGATTTTTCTTAAAGTCCCTGCTGATAAACAATAAAGACATAGAGACATATAATCTGCTTGGCATGGCATTTCATGAAAAAGGACAGTTCACTGAGGCCGCCCTGACCTTTAATAAAGCCTTAGATCTGTCACCAAAGACTGCCGCACTGTACGCCAATAAGGCGGCGGCGTTAATAAAGGCCGGAGATACTAAAACAGCCGCCATTGCTCTGAGAGAGGCCCTGCTTCTTGACCCGGCAAACACGGCAGCCCGCCAGATGCTCAAAGAAATAGAAGTGACACCAGCCAGGCAATCGCATTAGCATTAGCGGGGCTGATTGTCCCGTTTCCACCTGATACAGACTGCGTTACTGTGTAGTTAACCAGCGTGATGGCTGCAAATACCGTACAGTTAGCCGAAACTGCGTTGGTTGTATATGTATTGCCTGAGAGCGTATACCGCCACAAATGCCGCTTACTGAGCTTGTGTAGCCGGTATTGGGCGTAAACGGTAAACTGAGTTGTCTTGCCAGCAACAACTGAAACTGCCGATGCAGGGCTTATCGAACCGCTTGTGGCTGCTGAAGGCGTTACCGTATAGGTTGTGTTGTTGGCAAATCTTATCTTTACTGGGGTATTGCAGTATGTCGTTGTCGTGCCGGTGCCTAATTGACCGTAGCCGCCATATTTTAAATCCCAGACGCTCCAATCGTTTTTCAACGCCACTGAGTGGATACACCCTGCCGCAACTGATACGCCTCCAGTCAGGCTTACAGCAACCGGCGTAGTGGTAGAGTTGTAATTGCCTGTCCCTAACTCGCCATAGCCATTATATCCGATGCCCCAGACAGGGCAAACGCACTATATGCGTATTGTTGTTACACTTGATAAATACTAATGCAATGAGTATTATTATATCT
>JADFXZ010000195.1:3645-4164 GCA_015233265.1 Nitrospirota bacterium | reverse complement strand
ATAGGGCTGTTTGTCATACTGGTCGTAGTAAGGCTTGCTTTGGCAGTGCTTGGCAAGCGAAACCCTATGGGTGAGAAGATTGGCCTGATTAAGGTTGAGGGTGTAATAATGTCTTCGAAGGAAACTGTAAAAGAGCTGAAGAAATACCGCGAAGACCCCTCGATAAAGGCGATAGTGTTGAGCGTAGACAGCCCTGGCGGGGCGGTTGTGCCGTCGCAGGAGATATACGAAGAGGTAAAAAAGACAAACGCCAAAAAGAAGGTCGTAGTGTCGATGGGATCTGTTGCCGCCTCAGGCGGGTATTATATCAGTGCCCCGGCAACAAAGATAATGGCAAACGCTGCAACAGTAACCGGCTCGATAGGGGCATATATGGAGACTCTGAATATCAGCACCCTGATGGACAAGCTGGGTATAAAAAGGGAAGTAGTGAAAAGCGCCAAATACAAGGATATGGGGTCGCTTTACCACGGGCTTGGCCCAGACGAAAGGGCGATGTTTCAGGGACTGCTTGACGAC
>JADFXZ010000195.1:0-3616 GCA_015233265.1 Nitrospirota bacterium | reverse complement strand
GTCGGGGCCGGGGCAAGCGGTAGACAGATGCCATTAGAAAAGGCGCAGGCCCTGGCCGATGGAAGGATATTCACGGGTAGGCAGGCGCTCAAGGCTGGCCTTGTCGATAAAATCGGCACCCTTGCTGACGCAATCAAAGAGACAGCCACCTTGGCAGGCATAAAGGGTGAACCCAATGTGGTCACAAAGAAAGAGGATTTTTCTGTCTCCGATTTATTTTCAGGTAAGTTTATGAATGAGATTGTCTTAAAGGTATTTCCTTTATATAAATTTAACTACCTAATGATGGGGGGCGTATGACCAGGTCAGAACTAATAGAACTCGTAACTCAAAGGACGCCGGGCCTAACGCGGGTTCAGACGGAGATAATTGTAGAGGCATTTTTTCAAAGCATTGTAGATGCCCTAAATAGAGGAGAGAAGATTGAAGTCAGGGGATTTGGTAATTTTAGATTGAAACAGAGAAGCCCGCGCAAGGCCAGAAACCCCAAAACTGGAGAGATTGTCGATGTCCCCGCAAAAAAGGTACTCCACTTTAAGATGGGTAAGGAACTCAGGGAGCTGATAAACAAGCGGTAGCGCACACCGGCGCTATTACCCCCGTGCAGTGGCGGCAATGGATAGAAGAAACTTTCTCAGGGCAGCCGTAAAGTCAATAATAGCCGCGGCAGCTGCGGGGGTTGCCGCAGTTGCCGCATATTTTATGTATCCTGCCAACGTCAGGGCAAGGCAGCTGATCTATTGTGAGTGTATGGATGAGGACTCACTGCCCAAACATGGGGTCAAGCGCGCCGAGTATCGCTTTGAGTTAAAGGGTAAAGAAATGACAGCCGCTGTATATCTGGTAAATCATGAAGGTACGCTCTATGCCCTGTCGCCCGTGTGCAGCCATCTGGGGTGTCTGGTGAATTATAACAGACACACTGATGTGTTTATTTGCCCATGTCACGGGGGTAAATATGACACTGCCGGAGAGGTCATATCGGGGCCGCCACCGGCACCGTTAGCCAGGCTTCCCATGAAGGTAGAAAACGGCAGGGTATATATAGGAGTTATGCTGCCTGCGGTGGCCGCATAAATGGGCAGGGCATTTGACTGGTTAGACAAAAAGTTTCACATTAAGGCGCCGCACAAGAGATTCCTGAAAAGACGACTGCCTGAGGGTCTGAGCTATTTCTACTGCCTTGGGGGTGCGGCGTTTACCTCCTATGTGATTTTATTTATCACGGGTTTGTTGCTCTCCCAGTACTATATCCCCTCTGAGATGGAAGCCTTTGAGAGCATTGTGAAAATCCAGAGGGAAGTCCATCTGGGATGGCTGATTCGAGGAGTTCACAAGTGGTCTGCCACGCTATTAATTATATTTATCCTCTGCCATACGCTTCGCGTGTTCATTTCAAGGGCGTATAAGTCGCCAAAAGAGTTAAACTGGATAGTGGGCTGCCTGACGTTGGTGCTGGTATTTGCGTCGGGTTTTACGGGCTATCTCCTGCCGTGGGATCAAAAGGCCTACTGGGCAACAACCGTGGGGACTTCTATGGCCGCGACAATGCCAGTTGCTGGCAGGCACCTGATGTACCTGATACGAGGCGGTATGGATGTCAGCGGGGCAACGCTCATCAGGTTTTACAGTTTTCATGTCCTGTGGCTGCCTGTGACAATGGCGGCGCTGCTGTGGGCACATTTTCACATGATAAAGCGCCAGGGCATCAAGGGTGGTCTGTGACTGGCACAGCTCACTTTTAAAACTGAATAATCAGCCAGCCGCCATGCCAGTTATTTAATTTGACAAATAGCCATGCTTACATTTAGGATAACTGGAGTCAGGTATGCACAACTATGCAAAATAAGGTACTCATAATAGACGATGACCAGCAAAGCAGCACCACACTTGCTGGTATTCTGCGCCAGAAGGGTGGTTTTGAGACAGCCACAGCATGCAGCGCCCGTGAGGCGTTGACCATTATGAGACAGACAAACTATGACGCCGTCCTCATTGACATAGTTCTGCCGGATATGGAGGGCACGAGCCTTTTGAAGGAACTCCGGAAAATTAATCCATGCGTAGCCTCTGTCATAATCACAGGACATGCCGACTTTGACAATGTCTATGAGGCAATCAGCTCTGGCGCGGACGGTTTTTTTACTAAACCGGTTTGCGTTGACGATGTGCTTCTGAGAATAAAAGAATCCATGCATCAGAAGTGCCTTCAAAAGCAGCTGATAGAATCCGAGGAAAGGTACAGAAACCTTGTTCAGAAATCCTCTGAAGGCATATGTAATCTCAACATGGATGGCAGGATTGTGTTTATTAACCCGGCCTGCCAGAAGATGTTCGAAAAAGATGAGGAAGAACTCTCCGGCGTTAAGTATGTCGATGTGGTAAATCCAAAGGACATCGCCCAGGTCGAGGACGCCGTGCAGTGTGCTCAAAAGGGGGTTAACGTATCCCTTCAATACGAGATTGCCACATATTCCACAAACAAGTGGGTAGAGAGCACCATCACCCCAATAAAAACTGACAGGGGGGATGTGACAAGCATTCTCATAATATCCAGAGACATCACAGGACGAATCGATCTTGAGAGACGCCTTGAGGCCACAATAAAAGAAAAAGAGACACTGCTTAGAGAAATCCACCACAGGGTGAAAAACAACATGCAGGTGATAATCAGTCTGCTTAAGCTGCAGGCAGCTTATCTCAAAGACAGCTGCAACATGGACATGTTTAAGGACTGTGAGAATCGCATTAAGGCTATGGCCATTGTCCACGAGCGCCTCCACAGGACAAGCGACATGACGACTATTAATTTTAAGTACTACGTCAAGCAGGTAGCCAACGAGATGATGTCCTCGTATCTCGGAGTTAAACGCCGCATTACGCTTAAAATAACCGGTGAAGACTTTATCCTTGGCATCGATACCGCCGTCCCCTGCGGTCTGGTCATCAATGAGCTGCTGTCAAATGCGATTAAACACGCGTTTCCCAATGATGACAACGGCATTATTAAAATACACTTTAAGTCAATTCGTACAGATGAGTACGAGGTTACGGTTAAAGACAACGGAGTCGGTATGCCTGCCAACGCCGCCCCGGCCGCCTCCTCAGACACACTGGGCCTGACACTCGTTCATATGCTGGTTGAGACGCAGTTGAAGGGAAAGGTATACTACGAGGTTGACGGCGGCACGGAGTTTCATTTTACATTCAAAGAAATACGACACAAGAGGCTCGACCATTAAGGTAAGCTGTCGCTGATGAGCACGACACAAAAAATCATAAGGCTGACAAGGCCGTACTGGGGGCTGTCGCTTACAGCTTTGGCCTTCGGTCTGATGGGTTCGGCGGTCATGGGGGCAATAGCATGGCTGGTTAAGCCTGCCCTTGACCTTGTCTTCGTAGATAAGAAGATGCAGTATATGGTATGGATACCCGTGGGGGTGGTCATACTGTTTACTGTGAAGGGGTTTTTGCACTTTGGTCAGCAGTATTTGATGAAACAGGCAGGGCTGTCGCTTATCAGGGATACTCAAAACAGCCTCCACAGCCATATTCTCACCATGCCGGCTGGGTATTTCGATAAAGAGGCCTCGGGGATTTTAATGTCCCGCGTGAT
>JADFXZ010000072.1 GCA_015233265.1 Nitrospirota bacterium | reverse complement strand
GTTGGTGACAAACCCGAAAAGACTGACAAATCAGATCAGGTCAAAGAGGCAAGCAGGGTGATACAAATAGATCAAATCAGAGAGGCCTGTGAGTTTTTATCGACCAGCGCTATGCAGTGGAGGGCAAAGGCGGTTGTCATCAAAGATGCCCACGCAATGAATCCTAACGCTGGAAATGCCTTCCTTAAGACCCTTGAGGAACCTCCGGCAGGCAGCATAATCATTTTGATAACCCACATGGAGGAGGTAGTCCTTGACACTATCCGCTCAAGGTGTGTACGAGTACCCTTTGTCCCGCTGTCCATTAAGGTACTTCGCGCGATCGCGGACAAAAATGGTGTTGCGGTAACGGATGAGCAAATCGGCCTGTCAAACGGGAGCGCCAGGGCTGCGTTAAACGAGCAACTGATAAGCGGGCGAAACAGGGCGTTTGAGGTATTTACGGCAATGGCTGGCGGTAGAAAGGCACAACAGTGGAAGGACAGGCAGGAGATGTCCCTGTGGTTTGAGGCGGCAATGACATTTCTGCGGGATATGGCAGTGTTGAAATTAGGACATACCGCTGTTTTGAATGTGGACAAGATATCAGAGTTTACCCAGCTTTGCAGGGCTGCCGACATCGGCTTGATAATAGATTGTTATGAAACCTGTTTCAACCTGAGCAGGAATCTTAGACTAAACCTCAACAAGGGAATAGTGTTTAACTATACAGCCTCAAAGCTGAGAGACGTTTTTGGAAGGGGTTAATTGAATATGCCTACAGTGGTTGGTATCAGATTTAAGAAATGCGGTAAGATTTACGACTTTGAGATAGACGGCCTGAGTGTGAAAGTAGGGGATTTCGTCGTAGTGGAATCGAGTTTTGGTCTTACCATAGGTAATATAGTTCTGGGCGAGAAAACCATTGAAGTTGCCGATAAGGAACTCAAGAAGGTCATACGAGGCGTTACTGAAGAGGACATAAATGCCAAGGAAGGCAACGACTTGCTGGAACAGCAGACACGGGAGTATTGCGTGGAGAGGATAGCCGCGCGGGGACTTCCCATGAAACTTGTACATACAGAGGTAACCTTGGACAGGCGGCGCATAGTGTTTTATTTTACCGCCGACGGCAGGATAGATTTCAGGGAGCTTGTCAAGGACCTGGCATCGAGATTTAAGACACGCATAGAGATGCGCCAGATAGGTGTAAGGGACGAGACGAAGCTCATAGGAGGGATTGGCATCTGCGGCAGAGAGGTATGCTGCAGGACGTTTCTATCGAATTTCGCACCGATTTCTATAAGAATGGCGAAAAAACAAGACCTTGTCCTCAATCCAGGGAAATTGTCAGGGCTTTGCGGCAGGCTGATGTGCTGTCTGGGATTCGAGGTAGAGGACTTCCGGCCAGAGGATGCCACAGAGGACGCCATAATAATAAAAGAAGACGCCATTTTAGATGATTTCATAGTAGAAGAGAAAAACGAGTTTTATGTCAACACCGAAAAGCCCAAACAGCCGCATGGCAAACACGCGCCGAATAGCGCGAAAGCTCCAGCGATTGATGGCAACGGCGACACTAGATCAGATCAGTTAGCCGATAACGTACAAGGACAATCGAAAAGTCGTGACAGAAGGAAAAAACACTTTACCAAGAAGCGTCCCCCCGGCGCTTCCTCAACAGAAGCCACTGACAAAGGTCATGTAAAGGCCGAAGGCCGTTCAGGCCCCAACCAGCCAGAACCGGTTAAACACGAGCCGGTGAAAAATGAAGCCAATCCGAACTCTCCTGGTGATACAACGCAGGAGTCGAAAAAAGAGCCGGGCGAGAAAAAAAACAAGTGGAGATTCAGAAAGTTTAAGACTAAAAAGAAAGAGTAACACCGATGGAGGTTATACTTTAACATGGAATGGAAGTTTTTTTATGTAACAACCCCTATATATTACGTAAACGATGTCCCGCATATCGGGCACGCCTATACAACGATTGCGGCAGATATACTAGCGAGGTTCAACAGGTTTATGGGACACACCGTGTATTTCCTGACGGGAACGGACGAACACGGGCAGAAGGTACTCAAAGCGGCCTCAGACGCCGGATTATCCCCAAAGGAGCATACAGACAAGCTCTACCAGAATTTCAAAAATCTCTGGACGAAGCTCGATATTACAAATGACGCCTTCATAAGGACTACCGACTCTGGCCACATAGAGATAGTTCAGGAGCTTCTTCAACGGCTCTATGACAAGGGAGAGATTGTCAAGCGGCGCTATGAGGGCTGGTACTGTACGCATGATGAGCGTTTCTGGACGGACAAAGATGTTCCGCAGAGGAATTGTCCGGACTGCGGCAGGGCAGTCGAGAAAATAGAAGAGGAGAATTATTTCTTTCTGATGTCAAAGTATCACGAGGCACTTGTAAGGCACATAAAAGACAATCCGGGCTATATAATGCCGGAGTCAAGGAAAAATGAGGTGCTGGGGTTTTTACGCTCAAACGCCCTGGGCGATTTGTGTGTATCGAGACCAGCCCAGCGGCTGTCATGGGGCGTGCCGATGCCGTTTGACACAAATTATGTGACATATGTGTGGTTTGACGCCCTGATTAATTATTACTCAGCAACGCGCTATCTAAGCGGCGATAAGTCAGACTTTTGGCCGGCCTCTGTTCATATAGTTGGTAAGGACATTTTAACAACTCACGCTGTGTTCTGGAGCGCTATGTTAATGGCGCTTGATATACCGCTGCCAAAGCGCCTGTTTGCCCACGGGTGGTGGACTACCGAAGGGCGCAAGATGTCGAAATCGCTTGGAAATGCCGTTGACCCGTTTGAAATAACACAAAGGTATGGGGCTGATGCCCTTAGGTATTTTCTATTTCGCGAGGTAACGTTTGGCCTTGACGGTGATTTTTCTGAGGCGGCACTAATTGGCAGAATAAATACCGACCTTGCCAATGACTTAGGGAATCTTGTCAGCAGGTCATTTGCAATGCTGAATAAGTATTTTAACGGCAAGATACCGGCTGCCAATGCTGTTGAGGAGGAACTTAAAGGCATCGCAGAGGGGATTCTCCCGAAAATCGACGCAGAGCTTGATGCCCTTGCCTTTCAGAAGGCACTTGATGAGATATGGACTCTCGTAACATATTTAAATAAATATATCGATACGAACAAACCCTGGGTGCTTGCTAAATCCAGCGAAACCCAGGAGAGGCTTGCCACGGTAATATATTCGCTTATTGAAGGCATCAGATTTGTAAGCCTGTATCTCTATCCATTTATGCCTAAATCGATGGCAATGCTGTACAAGCATTTAACGCTGGAAGACGTATCGAAAGTAAGACTGTCAGAAGTAAGCAGATGGGGTCTGATTGAAATAGGAATGCAGATTCAGGGAATGGAGCAGCTATTTCCACGTATTGAAACAGAGGTAAAGGCAGCGAAGCCGCAGGCCGCTGTGCCGTCTCCAAAGGAGGAGCGCCCGATGAACGCAGTAGACAACGTAGTAGACATTGTAGATATAGCAGATTTTGCGAAGATAAAACTCAAGACCGCTAAGGTCATCACCGCTGAGGCCGTGAAGGGTTCAAATAAACTCATCAGATTGACGGTTGACTCCGGGGAAGCACGCCAAGTGGTGGCAGGCATAGGAAAGCACTATACGCCAGAGGAGCTGGTAGGCAAGACCGTAGTCATAGTGGCAAATCTGAAACCGGCAAAACTCATGGGAGTAGAATCGCAGGGCATGGTGCTGGCCGCCTCAGACCCCGACGGGCTGACGCTGATAACGGTAGACAGAGAAATCCCTGCCGGTGCTCAGGTAAAATAAACGCGCAACTAAAATAGAAGCCCTTATTCAGGGAGGCAATTGGCAATCACCCCGCATTGACGCTTTTCGTCCGACAGCAGCCGTAGGCGCAGGGCTTCCAGTCTCTGCCTGATGTTTTCAAATGACAGCAATTGTGCTGAAGTGGTTATCAGCATTTGCGAGGCGCCAATTACAAAGCGGTCGGCAGATGATATACCCATACCAGCTCCTTGAAGTTTACGCACCAGCTCGCTGGTTTTACTAAGCACATAACCCTCTGGAAGACATTGCGCCGCGTGTGGCTCCTTTTTACATACTATAATTGCATCGAGGCTAATCGGGTCTTTGGCTGCCGACTTAGGGCTGGAGGAGCGTAACTCTGCATGAACTGGATATGCCGCGACTGTATAGAACCCAGCATTAGCAATAGCCTCATAAATTGCAGCCCAGCCGTCTGCCCTTGAATGATGAAAACTGAATGCAAGTACACCATCATCTTTCAGCACACGATGACATTCTGTAAATACACGAGAAAGCTGACCTGCGAAGGCACGGGGGTCTTTCTGCTGTACTTCGCCCACATCCGAGGAGTCAGATTTATTAAACCATGCACAGCTATCCCTTAGCACGGGTGCAAGCCATGCAAAGAAAAAATCGCTTAATTCACTATAATGAACAAAGTCAAAATATGGAGGATCGGTTACAACCGCATCTACAGCCTTCTCCGGCAGAGGAAGACATGTACTGTTGCCATTGAGAATCAGCGCCCCTTTGGGGCAATCGATAAGTTCCTGCCATGATGCCACACAAGGTACATCTATCGATGCACTGGCAGTAACTTTTTTTGCACCAGTGGCAATTCCAAACAGATCATGCGTCAACTCAACCTCAAACGGTTCATCGAGGTAGCGCTTAGCGCGTATCAGACGAGACTCGAAAAGTGTGCTAAATGTACCGCTGCTTTTATCAGTTCCCCATACCGAATTTTCAAGAGGCGTACGTTCTGGCTTCAGAATGTGATGCGAAAACATATGGCGGACTGCGCCAGTTCCCTCACCCTTGTAGCTGCAGAAAAGGTTGTTAAATTCAAGGGTGCTTGAAAACAGGCACAGCAGCTGGTCTTGGATTTCCTTGTCTTCAATTTTAAGGATACCCCTTAACAACATACCGAGGCAGAGCAATTGTCTATCGTTGAAAAAATCACGCCAGTACATATAGTTATATCCGAGAGCTTGTGCGGTATTATGACCTTGCCGTAGAGCCAGGGTTGGAAGCGGCAAATCTTCCTTTGTCAACTTAGCCTCAGCCTCAGAAAACAATGCGTGATCACCTTCACTGGCTGGCAGATATACTTTCTCACCATCCGGGCGTACTGCAAGTATCGCGTAAAGCCGATGTGCAGGAGGCTTAATGCCGATGGATAGAATATTCTTAATTCGATACCGTTTTCCTTCTTTTGTCGTAACATATTGCCCAACGGCTGTCCCTTTCTGCGGATTAAAATTGCAGGAACAATGTGGACAGTCTACCGCAGTTGCGTCGTAGCGTTCTGCAAATAACCCCCAGCAGTCTGGGCAGACAATTTGTGCGCGCGGCTTATTCTTGGGATATGCATCCTGTGCAAAAACATAGCGCGAAAATAACGGCACGGATTTACCGTCAGAAGTAGTCACAGTTTTAACCCAAAAAAAGTATAGTACGGGGATATAGTCACCGGACATTGGATCAACGGTCTGATAATATTGCCTGATTTTTGGTGCTACTTCGCTTTCAAGATTCGCAAACGCGGCACGCAGCTTTAACTCAGAAACACGCGTCAACGCACGGCGCACTATGAAGCTGCTAACAGGATTGACATCACACCCAACAGCCTTAGCTCCTAGCTTAAGCGCCTCGCCTATAGTTGTGCCACTACCCATGAAGGGGTCAAGAACTACCTTTCCCGACAGATTATGTTTTTTATAAAAACCCTGCCATATATCAGCATCGTGTCTGCTCAAAGCCGAGAGCGTTATTGCACGAAAAACAGAACCAAGTCGTGTAGCCCACCACTTATGTATATGATAAATGGGACGGTTGACTTCTTTGCGCCAGCTTTCCTGCTCCGCTACCTGACTCACCTCAACGATGGGAAAGTCTGTTTCAAGTGCGGTTGCCGCAGTTTCTATCGGATTTGAAAAAACGCCAGATTGAGCAATTTCAGTCATTATTCGCCGCTTCCGTCATGTTCTTCGAGAATTACACCTTGTTCTATCATGGAAACCGGCTTCATTGACTGATTGGAAAGACGATATGCTACAAAGCGGTGTTCTGTCCCGGCATGTGGATTTATTACTTGTTCAGCTCTAATCTCATTTGTCCTGAGATCAAACGTATAGCCTACAATAAGCTCCTCTGCTTCGATTCTACACAATCTACCAACTTCTCTGAAACGAGAATCCACTTCCGTATGTTCAGGTAGAATCATAGTCATAAGACCAGTTGTTCCCTCTGTGACAGCAAATGGAGTAGGAGCAACATACATCTTGCGATCCCGAATCATAATGTCGCCGTATGTTCCAAACCCCTTCACGCTCTTGTTTTTATGAACATACTGGTTGTCAGCGTTGAGGAAATCGCCATGACATATTACCAGGTCAACAACCGGATATTTCCTCTGCCCACTGACATGGTCAGAATATGGTGTCAGATCAGCCGGGTAGCGTCCGAACACGTAGTAGATTTGGCGTCCGTTGTGATAGCCTGTGGGGACTTGGCTGTTGGAATCATAGTCACGCTGCCGCCCGGGCCATGCAAGTCCCTTGATCTCATATCCTTCGGAATACTCTACTAAACAAAAGTCAGGGTATGTGTTTCGTCCCGAACCCTCAAAGTGTAGTGTGAGATTTTGCAACCGCCTCTCAAACCAATTTTGGAAATGAAACTCTTTATCTTTAGCGCTTATTGACTCAACCAATTCACCAGCTGAAACAGCTGTCACGCATTGCTCAAAAACATCAAGGCAGGATGTTTTTATCACGCATTGCCCCCCATTATTGACTTTAGCCACGCTCTATCTTCTTACCAAAGCCCCATCCTAATAGTGGTCACATTAAAAACACAGTGTTGCCATTCTAACCATCACCCGATATTCTCGGTCTTACTATATAACAGTTGGCCGAAGCTTGCAACGTTCGGGACTCCTGTTATTCCCAGCTCGTGACGTCTTTATTTTCGCCTTCGCCGCCTTCTGCCCCGTCTGCGCCGAATGAGTAGAGGTCGTAGTCGCCGTGTCTGCCTGGAAAGACATAGTGATACGGGCGTTTCCATGGGTCAGGCGGGATGTTTTTCTTTAAATATGGGCCGTCCCAGCCGTCGGCGCCGGGGTTTTTCTGAAGCGCTTCAAGGCCCTCCTCGCTCGAGGGGAACCGGCCGGTATCCACCTTGAACTGTTCGAGAGCCTGACCAAGCAGTTCAATCTGTGCCTTAGCGGCTGATTGTTTGCTCTTTCCAACCTTACTAAACATGCGCGGGGCAACCAGTGCGGCCAAAAGCCCAAGAATCAGCATGACCACCAGAAGCTCAATCAGCGTAAAGCCCCGCCTATCTTTAACCATCAGCATCTCTCTTAATTTCAAACCATTTTCCTCCTAAATAAGTATAGCGTTATGTTAGCAGAAAAATACGTGAAAAATAAAGCGCCGAGAGGGAATTGATAGTGTGAGTTTCCAATGCGATTGCCCTGACCCGCCCCCCGCTTATTACACTTAAAACAGGCCGCGCTTTTCTTTGTTATATCTCTTGCTTTCCTCTACGAGTGCGGCTAACTCCTCAAGGTTATTTAAAGCCGATGCCTTGTTGATTTTATCCTGAATCTCGTCGAGCTTTCTTTTGAGCCACTTTTTTCTGAGGTTTTTAATACAGTCCCCGACATTTTTCTCGATATGTTCTTTTTCGACATTTGGGTTGACGATAAGCCCGGCAATGTAGGCAATTTCGTCCTCGGTACAGATTTCAGACAGCCCTTCTATTGTGGGAGTTATGCTGCCACTAAAAAGTTCACTAAATATCCTTCTTATTAATTCGTTTTCAATCAGCTCCAAAAGCCCCATCAGGGGTTTAAACATCTCCACCGAGTCCTGAGCGCTTAGGTAGGCGCCAAGCAGTACCTCCTCATCGAGCATTTGCCCCGAGCGGACAACTGCGCGGGTTAAGCGGGTTGGCTTGGAGCGCTCCTTTAATTTTCTCCTCAGTACGGACTCAGAAATAGATGCCTTGTTCGATAGCTCCTCAACCAGTTGAGCACGCAGCACTGTGTCCTGTGCCACGGCTAAGGTATCGTAGATTTCCCTGAGATTATCAACGCCATAGCCTCCATTTCTGAGCATAAACTCCACGTATGAGCTGGCCGCAGAAAGCAGCCCTTTGAATTCCCCTGCCCCGCGGCTACAAAGAAAGCTGTCCGGGTCGCTATTGTGCGGCAACAGCAGTGCCTTCACGACAAGCCCTTCCTTGAGGATAACCGGCATAGCGCGCTTTGCCGCCCTTATCCCCGCCTCGTCGCCGTCAAACACCACTATTACCTCTTTTGTGAACCTCTGAAGCAGTCTAACATGGTCTTCTGTGAGGGCAGTTCCAAGCGGGGCAACCACGTTTGCAAACCCGTACTGGTGGCACATGACCACATCGATATATCCCTCTACGATGATGGCGTGTTTTGCGGTCTTCATTGCCTCTTTTGCCGCGTTAAGGCCAAAGAGGACTCGTTTCTTCTGAAAAATGGGCGTCTCCGGAGAATTTAAATACTTAGGTTCGAAATCTTTTTCTATCGCCCGCCCACCAAATGCCACAATGTCTCCGGAGGCGTTATGAATAGGAAACACTATCCTGTCTCTGTGAAAGTCAAACTGGCTATTTTCCTTATATACAACTACGCCGCAGAGCCTTAGGTGTCTGTCATGGAAGCCCTCCTTGTGTAGATGCCTAAGCAGGCCGTCCCAGCCCTCAGGGGCGGCGCCTATGGAAAACCTCTCGATAGACTCTTTAGCGATGCCGCGCCTCTGGAGATAGCCCAGAGCCTTTTCGGATTTCCTGAGATGACCTCTAAAAAATGCCGCCGCTGATTTGTGAATTTGCAGGAGGACTTCCCGTTCCTGAACGTTTTGAGCGTTGAGCGGCGTGAGCTTAACCCCGGCGCGCTCGGCTAATTTTCTTATCGCCTCGTTATAAGAAATTCCATCTTCTTTCATCACAAAGGTGATGACATCGCCGCCCATGCCGCAGCCAAAGCAGTAGAAGACTTGTTTTTCGGGGCTGACAACAAATGACGGCGTTTTCTCAGCATGAAACGGGCAAAGGCCCTTAAAGCTCGTCCCCGACTTGTTTAGCCCGACATAGTCCGAGATTATATCGACTATATCTATGCGGGATTTTATCTCTTGCCGGATACCCTGAGAGTCCATCCGGTTGTTGTTAAGCGAAGTTGCGGGCTGCGATGCGCCTGAAGCCGGAACAGCCAGTGACAACAACGTTACTGTCTTTAAATATCTTATCGAACAACAAATTCATTCCCAGGTTGTCGCTTGATATGTGTCCAGCGATTACTACATTTATATGATGTTTTTCGGCTTCTTTTTTATGTTCTTCGCTCATGTGCATACCCACTATTGTGTTAATGCCGCTTGATGACAAGACCTGAAAGATGTCCTTAGCGCCCTCTGTGCCGCCTGTCATGTCAACGAATATCCTGCCAGCCTTTCTCTGCGCGCTGCCAAGTAAAATATTCGGGGCACAAAAACTGCGCGCCGCATCCTTATACTCCTCGATTTCCATGAGCATATCGATTATGTTGGTAAGGGCATAGGGCTTGTTTGTGTCAAAGAGCGCCTGCAGATATGCGGCAACCATATTGTCTGCCGGCGTGTGAATGCACATAAATGGAAACCCCAGGAGCCTTGCCGCGTCAACTGGACGCGAGGTGTTTACTGGCATTAGTTTGCGCTTTACCTCGCTTATGCGGCCTTCCATGAGACCTTCGGCTACATTGATGGGGACTCCGGCGGCCATTAAGATATCTGCCTGCATAGACATCACTTCGTGAAGATTTGAATAAGGCATCCCTTCCGGGTGGTGGGCAATTACGGCGTCAACCCTGGCGCCCTTTGTCCTTAAATTATCAGCTAACAGTAATTCAGGGGTCTCTATGTCTATGCCAACAAGGGCGGCTGTGATCTCCTCGTCTCCAGTGCCGTTTAATATGCGCGTGTCGGCATATGGATTGGACAAGGACTCCATATCGAAGAACTCCTTGTCTTTTTCCCTGAGGTCATCGAACTGCCTTTTTCTATCCTCAAGGTAACGGGCTACACTGTCAGTTCCCCGCGGGTCACTTTCTATCGCATGGCGCACCGCACTTTTATAGACTTCAGATAGTGTCATAGACTTCCCTGCTCCTTTAACAAATTCAGCCAGTAAGCTCAGAGATAAAAAAAGCCATACCGCAGCTCCAGTAAATCAAGCTGCGGCAAGACGAGGAAGGGTGATGCATTATTGTGATAACGCTACACGCTTAGCTGCCTTCTTACGGGCTGCTATAATCTTCTTTTTCCTTTTTATGCTGGGCTTCTCATAATGTTCTCTTCTTTTGATCTCAGACAGTATGCCTTCTTTCTCGCACTGCTTCTTAAAGCGCTTCAGTGCAAGTTCGAAGGAATCGCTGTCCTTTACGCTGATCATGGGCATTCATACCCCTCCTCCCTGTTTTAGATTTAATTTATATAAAATTATCAACATTGGCTACATTAACATTTTATTTTTTTATTTGTCAAGATGGGTTGATGCCCTAAATCCACCATCAAAATCAGTCGTGGCGTCAGTTTTGATTTTTTGAGAGAT
>JADFXZ010000194.1 GCA_015233265.1 Nitrospirota bacterium | reverse complement strand
CATTTTATTTTGCACTTATGCCAGGTGCTTTTGACACTTAACTGCCGTTTTTAGGTTTATAGATGTTTTTATGAAATCGCTACATGAACTGCAGCCGCAGATGCCACAATCCATCATTAAACACGGTTATAAGGCAGCAGGACGATTCTTAGCCATATTGTTGCAGCTTAATTTGTCCTCGCGAAAAAAGGATGATCATCCCACTGCGATTTTAATCTCATATCGAACTGAAAGAATGCGAAATGCTCCGGATACCTCTGTACATAAGCCGTCAAAATCATAATATATTTTATCAGCAGCCCCTCCGGGGTATCGACAGCTGAGATCTCTATGGGAGGCTCAATAACAAGCCTTGCCACGCTTTCGGAGTTTCCAGATTCAGAGATATCCAGCAAAAATACTGGCAGAAGCGGTACCCCTTCTTTGAGGGCAAGTTTGTACGGCACGGGGTTGAAGTTTGCCGTGCGGCCAAGAAACAGCGCGCTCTGCCACTGCCTTCCTCCCCTGCCCGTTGGTGGATAGAGCACTATCTCGTTTTTCCTGAGGGCTGAGAGCACATCTCTGATTGCCATGTTTCTGAGGCCAAAGTTGTCAAAGGTCTCAGTGCCGGCGTTTATAAATTTTATGGGCATGGTTTTTTCAACCGCCTCGTATCTGGCCTTATTGGCAAGCAGCGTAAAGCCAGCGCGTGCCACCCGCGGCGACTCTGCCTGAATTGCCAGCTGATTCACCTTATATCCCCTGTACCCAAGGGCGGGCATTATCATCATATAGGGGCCGAAGTGGGGATTTAATAATATCGCCCCCCTGCCCTGCCTCAGTGCTCCATCAAGGTGAGCAAGCCCCTCGACCGGGATATATTTATCGATGGTCTTGCCATTGCACTTTCTGAGATAGCACTGTTTAATCCACGAGTTCAACTGGTTTTGAAAGGCATTTAAAAGGAGGCTCTGAGTGTCTCTTTCCTTAGTCAACGAGGAAAGCTCAAGTTCCTCCAGCATTATCTGACTCCTCTTACCGGCAAGGGCAAGCTGCAGGCGTGCTGCGAGCTTTGTAAGACGGTTTACTGTCCCGGGTGAAAGAAGCGAAAACCATACGCGCACGTACCTCCAGTATAGCCATTTCAGAAATGCCCCGATTTGTATTTGCTTGCGCTGAGGATGCTCTGGCTGCTCCATCATTGCCCCTGCACCGCGCAGCCGCGCTCCTGATTATATATCCTCAGCACTACCAGATAAAATCCAAGCAAAAGCCACACAAAGCGCGCCGTATGTGAAGTCAGATCAAATTGAATCAGTCCATTTATTGCAAACACGGCTATTGACACAACGCTTAGGGCAAACAGCAGATGTGCCATATAGCTGCCGTCAAACTCCTTCCATGTCCGATAGATTGTCCGCGCAAAAAAATTAACAAAAAATGCCAGTACGACAAGACCAAAGATGCCCATCTCGAAAAAGAACGAAAATATCAGGCTGTGTACCTCGGAAATCGTATCCGGTACGACATAGACGAACCCTCCTACCCCAATGCCGGTAATAAATGTATATGGATTTTTTACCATATATCGCAGCCCCGTCTTCCACATGGTCATTCTTGAGCCAATGCCGGTGACGCCCTCATTTTTGGATGACAACTCCTCTGTGTTTGACTTTAGTGTAGTGCTGGTTGTGAACATTGTCCTGCCCTTGTAGCCAAAACCAATTATCAGCCTGTCTATAAAGCCGGGGGTGGCCGTTACAATAATAATTAAATACAGCAACAGTGTCACAGCCGTATACTTAAAGAATTTTTCCCTGTGAATGGGATGAAATTTAAAGAACATGATAATTGCCGCCCCAAGCGCCACAAATGCCCCCCTGACGGCCATCATCACAATGGCAAGCGAGCCAACCGCGGCAACAAGCGCATACATGGACTTTTTCCACCGGTCTTTAGTAAGTAAAAGCAGCGTTATAGAGATCATTATCATCTCCATCTCAAGCGGTGTGGATGGAGCACCTATTGTAAGCCCGGTCGGTCTGTTCATTATTTGCCTTAATCCGTACACTGATAGCATCGTATGCGGGGCAATCAAAAAGTCATAAAAGGCAGTATACCACTTCGAGACAACCACAGCAATGCTGCATATAACTCCAGAGACCAGAATCATTACAATCAGCCTTTGGAGCTTTTCCCTTGTTGTAACTATTGCCGTCACAAGATAATATATCAGCGCCCCAAAGAGCATTTGAAGATAAAACAAAGAACCCTCCTCCAATGACGGAGTCCATAGAAGTGATATTCCATTATATACGAGTATCATCATAAGGACAAGATCAACCGGCGTGGTCTGCCTTTTGAGAGTCTTGTCAACGGCCTTTGAATAAAGCCACGCCCCGAATGTAATCGTCATAAACAGTATACAGATGGGAAATATGGCGGCGTCCCCCGTCTCCGAAATGAAATATTCGATACAGGTAAACTCGATGTAAAACGTGAACATCGTCAGCAAAAACCCAAACTCATAACCAGTAAAGAATACGGCACAAAGCAGGACAAGCGCTGCCGGCACAGAAAGCCAGACCGGATTAATAATGTAAATCACGCTGGCCGCCACACAGCACATGCTCAAAAGTATAAGCACAGGGGTCTGGCTCACCTGGTACCTGCCGTAGGACTTCGCCAGAGCGTTCATCAAACTGTTCCCGCCACGTTACCTTGTTGCTTGGTTGCTTGCACTGGGTGCAGGCAATATTACATAGAGTGTTTGGCCGTTTTTCCCGGCGAGTTTATATCCATCGACACCCATTTCCCTAAGCTGGAGGCGGGTAATGGACGGCGAGTCAAGGCAGTTAATCTTATCAGCCAGCATCCTATATGTGTAGAATGAGAGCTTTTTGAATGAAGCCCCACCGGCTGCCGAATTGTTTTTGGGATTAGGTATAAACCCTGTGTTGTCGTAGTAGCTGAAATCCCCTGCAAACTTGTGATGGTCGTAGATGTTCGTCCAGACCACCTTTTTCACACCGGCTGCCATGGCGCTGAGGTATCTTCCAATGAGGTCTGCCGCCTGTCTGCGCTCTGAATAGATGGTCTCATAGGGATTATGTGAGGCACTGGGGTAGCTTGTCTCACCTATCCAGATGGGTACGTCTGAGTAGCCGTAGCTCTTAAGTAGCCTTGCCGATTTGTCGAATTCAACTTTAATTTTTTCAGATTCCGTATCAGCTCCTTTATAAACATTTAGAGAGCCGAAGGGATGCCACATGTCAAATATGTCAAACGCCCGCGGTGTCTTCATTATGACCAGATTGTCTAAGACCTCTTTGTAGTATGAGCGTTCGGGGTTAACATAACCGGCTGTGATTATCTTACAATCGAGGCAGCTGGCCTTGATTGTTTTATAGGTGGTGGACAGGACGAGGGCATAGTCTTTGGCGTCAAACTTATAGTCGGCCTCTGTCTCGACGAAGAAATATTTTACTTTTGGCAGTTTGGTAATGGCCGCCTTTAAGAACTCTGTGTAGTCTTTTACGTCGCGCTCAGTAAATGTAAGCCTGCCAAGACCGCCTGCCTGTGGATTTGGGGCTGAGGCGGCAACCCCAGGGTGAATAGTTGTAATGACTGTAAGCCCCTTTGAGACGGCGTCGTCGTAGAGTGTTTTCAGCTGGTTAAGATAGCTGGTACCTGAGGACAAGTCCTTGCCCCCAGATTTATAGACCATGTAGTTCAGCCCTGTGGCGCCCAAAAACCTTATCCACTTCAGGTTGAGTTCATTGGCGTATTTGCCCGCGTATTTTTCAGATTGACGCTGCAGCAGTACATCGACTTCTGGTGAGATGAGGACAAAGGGCGATTCAGCTGCGTTTGGCGCACACTGAGCCTCTGAGAGCGGTTCGATATAAAGCGGTGCGTCTGCTAATGCGACCTCAACTACACCATTTTTCACATCGGAAGAGTAGGACTTAAATGCCGAAGAGGAATTTACTACTTCCCTGCCGCTTTGTGAGGCTGGAATGCCCTCAGTTATTTTTACTTTGTCAAATTGTCCAGATATTGGCAATTCTACAGTCTTTTTAATGATTTCTACTTTTGGCGTAACGGCTTTAACACCGCTTTCGAGCTTATCGAGGTCGCCAATGATACGATCAACAATTGCGGCCGCCTTCTTTGGGTCTTCATTGAGGTATGCCTTTATGAGAATTGTCGTCC
>JADFXZ010000193.1:1166-4195 GCA_015233265.1 Nitrospirota bacterium | reverse complement strand
GGCACAGGCGGCTATGGCACTATGCAATCGCTTCTGATGACAAAATATGTCTTTAGCAACACACCCGTCCCCGATTTGGTAATCTACGGCTACATTCCTAACCACGAGGACAGAAACGTTGCCTCAGCATCGTGGGCGTCTGCCCTGAGGGACTCAACGGGAAAACCCCTTCTGTCACCACATGCCATAGTGATAGACGGCCATCTGGTATTTCAGCCTTTGTCCGCCATAGAGGCATGGCCGCTGGAGGAATATTCTGTGATAATATCGATGCTTCATAAGGGATGGCTGCGCGTTAAGCTCAGAAAACGCCCCGAGGAAAAACACCTTGTAACTCAATATATACTCACAGAGATGAGGGACTTTATAGCAAAAGAGAAATCAAGGCTCGTCGTGGTCATTCTTGTCAAAGACCCACGCATGAGCCAATTTTTGAAAGACGCGGGGATTGAATACGTAGACTGTGCCCATTCAGATTATGGCAAAGGCGGCGGGCTGAGTGTGGGCGGCGTTGGCCACCCAAATTATATGCTGCATGAGTACTGGGCATCATGCATATCTAAGTGGATAGACGGCAGGTGGATAGACGGCAGGTGGATAGACGGCGGCAGACGATAGCAGCTTAAATATCTATCTCAAGGCCGTCATAGGCTATGTCTACTTTTACTGGATTTTCCGGGGTTGTCAACTGGCTGTACTGCACGGTGTCATTATATAGCTGTTCGATGGTCTCATCGCTGTAGGCCGGTTCGTGGTGAAACAGGCAGAGGCGCTTGACGTTTGCGCTTGCGGAGAGTTCCACGCCTAGCATATTGCTCGAATGTCCCCAGTTTTCTTTCGTATCGATGGCGTCTAACAACGAGTACTGGGCATCGAAAATGAGCAAGTCTGCGCCTTCGAAGAATTTTACCAGATCTTGCGTGTCTTCCTTATGTTCCGAGTCAGTGGAATAGACTATCTTTTTGCCGTCCTTTACAAAACTATAGCCATAGGAAAATCCTGGATGAGTTTGTCTTATTCCCATAACCTTGTAACCGGCTATATCGTAATCCTTTTCCAGATCGAGGTAATGAAACTCTATAGCAGCCCTCATTACGCTTAACGGGACGGGAAAGTTGGGGAATTCCTGTTGTCTGACAAACGAATCCTTGAGCTCTTTGTGAAATCCGTAGATATTAATCTGATTGCCGGGGATAAAGGCAGGTGTGAAAAATGGGAATCCTTGTATGTGGTCCCAGTGCAGGTGAGATATAAAGATATGATATACGCCCTTGTGCTTGCCTCTGCCGCTTTTCATTATAAAGTTGCCGAAATCCCGTAGGCCGCTGCCTGCGTCACACAGGACATATTGCTCCTCGTGGCGCAGCTCGACACACGAGGTGTTGCCGCCGTAGCTGCCCCAGCCGGAAAAAGACAAGTGTCCGTTTATAAAGGCCTCAATGGATTCGTCTGTGGAGATATCAAAATTCCTCGCCGTCTTCAGTGCCCTGTGCAGCTTCGCCCGCACAGCATCCGCAGTCATAGAAACCGGAAGAGAGCCTCTTGTACCCCAGAAATACACTTTCATCATCAAAACCCCCAAGCAACCAACTCAGGTAATTCTATCACAAATGTTGCTAAATATTCAAGCGGACAAGCGCCCCCCGTGGGGGTGGTAACGCTACCTAAAGGAGAACACTTCTGCTATCTTCTTTATCGTCTTTACCGCTAGCGGCTGGTAGACCTCTAAGGCCTTATGCGGGCATACCTCTATGCAGCAATAACACCTGATACACTTGTCGTAGTCGAAATGCAGGCGTTTGGCGTCGTTGGCAATTGCCTGAGCAGGACATATCTTTACGCAGTCATTGCAGAGTTTACACGCCCCTTCCACATTCTGAGGGTGGGATGTCAGATTGTTTCTAAAGAACGTTTTTGCAAAAGGCAGTCCAAACAATAAAGTTGTAGGTGTTGGAAATTTAAAATTCTCTATCTGCTTCATATCCCCTGACACTGAAAACTCATCGGCAAGCCCCATACCGGCTGCCGCCTTGTTGGTAGCAAGGGACATCTCAGGGATGCCAAGCATACGGCAGACCGCCATATCCAAGGCAAGCGCACTGCCACTGCCCATAATCACCCCAAGCTGCCTTGGAACGCCGCTTGTGCCCGGGCCGTCGCCTTCCATAGCAAGGATGCCGTCCATTATATTGATCTCCGGCCTCAGCACTCCGTAAATAGTTACTAAAAGGCCGGCAAATAGTTCCTTGTTTTCTCCAAGATTAAAATGCCACTGAGGCTTTCTCTTTCCTACTACACAGCCAAAGAGGTTTTTCACAGCAAGCGTGAGGCCCATCTGCGTATGCGTCTTGAGTTTGGGGAGGTTTATTATCATATCGGCACAGAGGGCGTCCTGTGAAAGCTCAAGGGCGTTAAAGCGCGCATCCGGCGTAAAATTTACTCCTCTGCGCGTTGAGAAAACCTTTTCCGAGTCTGAGAGTTCTTTAATCTCAACATGAAGGCCCTTTAGGGCAGCTGCAATACCGCAGTCTTGCACTACGGTTGGAAACTTTGAAAATGTCGCATGGCTGTCTGAGACCTGAGGCAGCGCCCCTTTTTCCAGACAATACTCCACCACCGCCTTAATAACCAGCGGATGTGTCGTCAGCGCCTTGTCCGGAGCAGCGGCGGCCAGCATGTTGGGCTTGATGAGTACCCGTGCACCGGCACTTATCCGCATAGAGGAGGTCTCCTCGATTGACGCAATCATATTAAATATTTCAGGTTTCAGCTGCGCGTAATCATATGCCGATTCTTTGACAAATACCTCAATCATAGTTTATTGTAAACCAAGGCATGTGCCTTTGTCTAATAAAAAACTATGATAGCTTCTTTATCTAATGAAAAAATAAAAGACGCCATTGCCGTCAGACTAAATCACGGCAGGTTCAGGCAGGATGCGTTTTATCTAGAAGGAATGCGCCTCTTTCAAACCGCCCTCGATGCCGGGGTTTCGGTAAAAAGGGTCTTTTATACCGGAGAATTTGCCA
>JADFXZ010000193.1:0-1122 GCA_015233265.1 Nitrospirota bacterium | reverse complement strand
ACTCCGGAACATGGGGATTGTCCTTGAAGAGGTCTCCCCACAGGTAATGGAAAAGCTCTCGGAGACACAGTCTCCACAGGGAATCGTCGGCATAGGGGCAAGGAAACAATTCTTACTGGGGGACGCCCAGACAAAGACCGGCAAGCGGCTGGTCATATGCGACGGGATAAAAGACCCCGGAAATCTCGGGGCAATCATACGCACTGCCGATGTATTTGCATCTGATACAATAGTGATTCTGCCCAATACGACAAACCCCTATGCCCCAAAGGCCATAAGGGCCTCAGCCGGTGGGATATTTAATCTCTCAGTGGTATTTACTGAGAAAGAGACGCTGCTGCCGTGGTTGACAAACACAGGCATACGCCTCATTGTAACCGTGCCACAGGGCGGCAAGCGAATCAGAGACATAGATATGCTCAAGCCCTTTGCCGTAGTAATTGGAGAGGAGGCCGCAGGGGTCGCCACTGATATTATTGGTATGGCAGACGAGCTGGCCACGATTCCTATGGGCGGCATAACTGGCAGTTTAAACGCGGCTGCCGCCGCGGCGGTGTTTCTCTACGAGTCGTTCAGAGTTAGGGCAGAGTCAGGAGTTGACACAGTAGACTAAGATTAGTATCCAGATTTCCCAGCCATAGTCACACATTTCCTAAGTATGAAAGAAAGCTGCCATCCTTAAATTCCCCGACATTCTTCCGCCCATCTTTATAAGTCAATTCACCAGGTCCGTCCTTTTTCCCATCCTTCCACTGTCCTGCATACTCTGCCACATCCGGCCAATACTCCATCCCTTGCCCGTGCTGCATACCATTCTTAAACCAACCGGCATACGTCACGCCATCAGGCCAGCTCAGTGTTCCATAACCGTTTGGAATACCATTTTCAACTTCCCCTTTATAAACTGCTCCACTGTCCAAGTTAATTGTCTTATGCTCAGGCATAATCTCCTCTTAAAAAAATTAAAAATGACTTTACAGATTTATCTCTGACGGCAATCCTCATGCAATTTTTGTGCAGCCGCTTGTCCTTGCTGAACTGATATAAGCGGGTGTTCCCTTGTTATCATCGCTCAGCTATTGTATTACATCTTGTGACATCAGTAATATAAAATATATCACC
>JADFXZ010000002.1:31109-31769 GCA_015233265.1 Nitrospirota bacterium | reverse complement strand
GAAGAGACAGCTTTTTTGCCTCCATTACGGCGATGTTTTCGCGTCTTGGGTCTATGACGAACAACACACCGGGGTATTTTTTCATATCTTTGATGCCGCCCAGGTATTTTTGCAGCTTAGTGCGTTCTTTTTCGTAGGCAAGCACCTCTTTTTTGGTGAGAACTTCATATATGCCGTCATTTTTCATCGTTTCTATCTTTTTCAGCTTCTCGATGCTCTTTTTGATAGTGAAAAAGTTTGTTAGCATCCCGCCAAGCCATCTCTGGTTGACATAGTATGCCCCGACGCGCTCGGCCTCTTCGGCGATTGCGTCCTGTGCCTGTTTCTTTGTGCCTACAAACATGATGGACTCTCCGGCTGCGGACATATCTCTGACGAAATTATACGCCTCTTCGATGCCTTTTACCGTCTTTTGGAGGTCTATAATGTAGATTCCGTTTCTCTCGCCGAAGATATATTTCTTCATCTTCGGATTCCACCGTTTTACCTGATGTCCGAAGTGGACACCCGCCTCAAGCAACTCTTTCATCGATACTACCACAATAATACTACCTCCTGATTGGTTTTTTCCTCCGCTATATCCTAAGCGCCCCAGTTGCCGGCTTACACCGCATGAGGAACACTGCTAAGGCTGCCATAATCGACCAAATAGCGTGTGAT
>JADFXZ010000002.1:2949-30973 GCA_015233265.1 Nitrospirota bacterium | reverse complement strand
TTAAGCCGAAAAAGTTGACACCCCAAAAGGATAATAATAACTAAGGAGCTTTTCAATGCAAAGGAGCCCAAACGGGAAATACACGAAGGAGTTCACAGCAAAGAGGCGGCAATGTTAGCAGTAGAGTGTTGACTATTAGCAATGTCTAAGAAATCTCCCTTTAACTAAAATAACTGGATTCCCGCTCGTAGCCTGGAATGACAGAACGGGGGTCTGGACGCAGGCCGTGGCATTGTTCGACAGGCTCAGAATGATTCTTTATTTTTAGAATGATTCTTTATTTGAGTATAACGGTTGCAATATTGAGCGAATTACCTGCCGCATGATATAATTCTTATAAGTCAGGGCGGTGAATTCATGAATAATCTGGTTCGTGCGACGATGTTAATATTACTAATGTCTGCGATAATCCAGCCATGGGCATATGCGCAGGATATGTCCTTCACCCAGCAAGACAGGGAAAGGCTGACACGCGTCGAAGAGGGGTTAAAGGCTGCCAATCAGCGCATAGACGACGGTTTTAACGCACTAAATCATAGAATGGATGACTTAAATACCAGAATGTACGACCTTCGCGGTCTGATGCAAGTGCTGATAGGCGGGATGCTTACGTTAGTGGGTTTTATCTTGTAGGACAGACGTACCACGCTTGCCCCGGTTGTTAGAAAAAACATGGATCTCGAACAGAGGGGCGTGAAAATTGAAAAGGCCTTGAAGGAACTTGCCCTAAAAGACCCAAGTGTGGGCGAGACACTAAAATGCGTCGGACTTTAGTGAAGTACCCGTTGGTGCAACCCTCTATTTAGTGTCTGTCCATAAACTACTGATTTTCATACATGCGGTCATGAAACAGCCAAGTCAGAGCGTCGTTCTTTTCACTGTTATCATCCTCCTGCCGTTGACTGAGCTGGACAGCATCACTTTTTTACGATTATAAACAGCTGATCTGCCCTCATGTCCCCGCTCGATGAGAAATGCCATAGTCAGGGATTTATTAATTAATGGCTTTAGTAGTATAATACGTGATGCTTATGATGATAAACCAGCGGTGGAGAGGGGTGTGAGTGGTATGCGGAATAAAAAAGTGCTTGTAATAGACGATGAGGATATTGTAAGGGTGAGCTGTCAGAGGGTCTTGGAGACAGACGGCTATAGTGTGTTTTTGTCTTCCAACGTGCGTGATGGCCTTAAACTTATAGAGGACGAAGGATTCGACCTTGTGATAACCGACCTTATTATGCCGGGGTTGGACGGATTTGAACTCTTGAAGATGGTCAGAGACAGGTGGCCCTCACTCAAGGTGGTTGTCATGACCGGCTATGGTACGACTGAGGCGGCTGACAAGTCTCTAGCCCTTGGGGCAGATGGTGTAATTAAAAAGCCATTCTTGCCTGAGGAGCTTTTGTTGGCTGCAACCACAACTCAAAATAATTATATCAATTAAGGCGTATACTGGAGGCATTTTACATGGAAGGAAATATATTAATAGTCGATGACGATGACATAGTGGTCAAAAGCTGTGACAGTGTGCTCACCCCTGAAGGTTTTACTATTACCGGCACAACTGACTCCACTGATGCCATCGAACTTATACGCGACAACGACTACGACATTGTCATCACAGACTTAAATATGCCAGGCGTTGATGGCTTCGAGTTGATAAAACAGGTAAACGCCATTAAGCCGTCGGTTGGCATTGTGGTCATCACGGGTTTTGCCTCTCAGCAAAACATCAAAGACATTCTCCAGCTGGGAATTATAGACTATATATCAAAGCCATTTGCCCCGCATACACTTCTGGAGACGATAATGAAGGCCACATATCTGGTAAGAAAGATAAAGGCCATACCCGCCCCCGAGGCGGACACCGAGCCTGACGCCAAAAAGAAGACCGAGGCGCTCAACAATATTATTAACGAATTCAAGGCAGTCCCCGGGTCACTGCTCAGAGTGTTGGAGTCTGCCCAGGACCTGATTGGTTATCTGCCGCCGTCTGTGCAGAGATTCATCGCCAATGGATTGAGAATCCCCGTCAGTGAGGTATACTCTGTCGTGTCGTTCTATCCATACTTCACAATGAAGGCCCGCGGCAAGCATCACATCAGGGTATGCGTCGGCAACGCCTGCCACGCAAAGAAATCAGGCCAGATAATGACCAGATTAAAAAGAAATCTGAATTTCAACGACGACAATATCACAGCCGACGGGAAGTTCTCCTACGAGACCGTGCGTTGTCTCGGTGCGTGTGGCTTTGCCCCAATTGTGGAAATAGACTACGATACGCACGGCGCCGTTGACCCTGATAAGACACTCGATATATTAAAAGATTATCACTGAGGAGGCCCGTATGCCTGCGCTTAAAGTTAGAGCTACTGTCAGAAGCATTAATAAATTAACCATTGAAGATATGACGTCAATCAGAGAAAAGTACAAAGACCCGAAGAGGATTGGCGCAAAGGCGTCGATACTTGTCTGCGGAGGTTCGGCCTGCAAGGCCCGCGGCAGCGCTAAGATTCAGGAAACACTCTCAGATGAATTGCAAAAAAAGGCCTTAGACAAAGATGTCTCGGTCTATGAAACCGGCTGCAATGGTTTCTGTAACCAATCCCCTGTGATGAACGTCTATCCAGATATGACCCTTTATCAGGCATTCAAACCCGACGACGTCCCAACTATAGTTGACGAACACTTCACGAAAGGACAACCGGCGGATAGATTTGTATATAAAGACCTCAAGGACAAAAAATCAATACCTAACAGGCAGGAGATTCCATTTTTTAGTTTGCAGTCACGTCGCGTGCTCAGCAAAAGCGGCCTCATTCAGCCAGACGACATAGAGGCATACATATTTCACAACGGCTACTCAGGGCTAGTCAAGGCCGTTACCTCAATGAAGCCTAAGGAGATAGTGCGTGAGATAAAAGACTCCGGCCTGCGCGGAAGAGGCGGCGGCGGGTTTCCAACTGGATTGAAATGGGAAATCTGTATGCTCATGGCAGACGAAACAAAATACATTATCTGTAACGCCGGCCCAATCTCTAGAAGCATAATAGAAAACGACCCGCATTCCATTATTGAAGGCATGGTAATAGCTGGACGGGCAGTTGGCGCTGCAAAGGGATTTATCTATGTAAGAGAGCCGGACAACCTCTTTATTTTGAGGCGTCTGCACACGGCAATTGACAGGGCACGCGGCTGCGGCTTTCTGGGTGAGAATATTTTTGACAGCGGGTTTAATTTTACAATAGACGTCTCCTTTGGGGCCGGGACATTTATCTGCGGCGAGGAGACAGCTCTCATTCGCTCTATGGAGGGAAAGAGAGGCTATCCCACCCCAAAACCCCCATATCCTGCCCAAAGCGGCCTCTGGGGAAAGCCCACGATAGTTGACAACGCTGAGACATTTGCAAACGTGCCCCTGATAATTGAAAACGGTCAGGCGTGGTTTCGATCAGTTGGGACGCAGGCCTCACCCGGGACAAAGATATTCACACTTGGCGGCGCGGTTAACTTAAACGGCCTGATAGAGGTCCCAATGGGAACCACATTCAGGACGATAGTGGAGGAGATAGGCGGCGGGCTGAAAAAGAAAAGTACGCTCAAGGCCATTCACATCGGAGGCCCTACGGGTGGGGTTATCCCCGCCTCTGCCATCGACACACCGACCACATATGAAGATATCACGGCGGCAGGGGTTATAGTCGGCTCAGGCAATCTCATCATCATGGACACTAATACGTGTATGGTCAACGAGGCATTAACCGCCATGGAGTTCGGCCACGGCGAGTCATGCGGCAAGTGTGTCCCATGCCGCATTGGCTCAAGGGTAATGTACGACAAGCTGCTTGACATAACCGAGGGGAGGGCAGCGCTGGAAGACCTTGACATGCTGCAATCTCTGGCCTTTGAGGTAAGGCGTACTTCTCTTTGCGGCCTTGGACAGACATCTCCTACTATGGTGCTGACTGCCATTAAGTATTTCAGAGAGGAATTTGAAGCGCACATTAAAGACAGATGGTGTCAGGCAGGTAAATGCAGGTCGTTGTCAACCTTTGTCATAGAACCTAAGACCTGTACAGGCTGCGGCTCATGCGCAAGGAAATGTCCGCAAGGGGCTATAAGCGGTGAAAAGAAAAAACCCCACCTGATAGAACAGGCGATGTGTATCCAGTGCAGGAGCTGTTTTGAGACCTGCCCGTTTAGTTCAATACGCATTGAGGCCGGTGTAACCGAGGAGGTTGATTCATGGTAGATTTCATTATAGACGATAAAAAAATTCAGGTGCCCGATGGGACGACGATACTTGTTGCCGCCAAGGCCAATGGCATAGAAATCCCCACCTTGTGCTGGGACAAACGCCTCACCCCGTTTGGCGGCTGCCGCATATGTCTTGTAGAGATAGAAGGGCGCACAAAGCTCTACACCTCGTGCTCGACGGCAGCGGAAAACGGCATGGTAGTGCACACCTCGACACCCGATGTGCTCAAGGCCAGAAAGACTGTCTTTGAGCTTTTACTTGTCCACCACCCGCTGGACTGCCCCATTTGCGACAAGGCTGGTGAGTGCAAACTCCAGGATCTGTCCTACATGTACGGCTCAAGCAGCGGCAGCTATGCGGGACAGAGGAAGGCCGACCCAGAGGACATAGGCAATCCGCTGATAGATATAAACACCAACAGGTGCATCATGTGTGGTCGTTGTGTACGTGTGTGCTGGGAGCATCAGGGCGTAGGTGCTATAAATTTCATTGGCCGTGGGTTTGACTCGAAGGTAAGCCCGCCGTTTGAGGAAACACTCAACTGTGAGTTTTGCGGTCAGTGCGTTGACGCCTGTCCGGTAGGGGCGCTTGGCAGTAAACCCTTCCGCCACCGCTCGCGGGCCTGGTATCTCGAACAAAAGGACAACATCTGTCCATATTGCGGCGTGGGTTGCACCATTACGCTGGATATAAGAGAAGGGAAGATTCTCAATGCAAAAGGTGTTGACGGCAGGGGGGTAACCAAGGGAGACCTCTGCACAAAAGGCCGCTACGGCACAGACTACATATACTCGAGCAACAGATTAAAGACACCTATGGTCAGGAAAAACGGCGAACTAGTCGCCTCCTCATGGGAGGAGGCTATGTACGTTATAGCCAGCGGTCTCAAGCAAATATTAGCCTCACATGGCCCGCAGAGCATTGGGGCTATTGGCTCATCACGATGTTCAATCGAAGACAACTATGTGCTGCAAAAATTCATGCGTACCGTCATAGGCACTAACAACATTGACTCAGGGGCATACTTAGGCTATGCAAAGGTATTTAAGACAATAGAGACGGCATTCGGGCTTCATGAGCTGCCAATAGATTTCGACTCTCCGCTATCGAAAAAGGTACTGCTTGTGCTGGAGTCCGACATAGCGGCAACACATCCTGTCTGGGGACTTAAATTTATAGAGGCAAAGCTGCATCATGGGGCGCGCCTCATTGTGGCCAGCGCCAGAGAGACAAAGCTTGCCAAACATTCAGACACATGGTTGAGAATTAAGCCCGGCACATCTCAGGCGCTTGTCTATGGCATTATGAAGACGGCCATTGACGAGGGGCTTCACCTCAAGAACGACTCGGCAAGGAATATTGAGAATTTTTCGGAAATGGCCGGTCTGCTGCAGAGCTTTTCCCCTGATAAAGTATGTGAACTGACCGGTTTAGGCAGGGATGAGTTACTTCTGGCCGCCTCTGAGTTCTTGTCAGCCGAGAGCCGACTTGTTACGATAGCCGCCACCCCTGCAAGCAATCTCGAGGGATTAAACTCACTTCTGGCCGCCGCTAATCTCGTAATGTTGACAGGGGACGGGCCGCGCGCCCTTCAAATGCCGGCAGGGTATTCAAACACATTTGGCCTCTGGAAGATGGGCGTAACTCCAAACTATCTGCCCGGCTATGTGAAGATAACCGAAAACCAGGGCAAAGACCTGTATAACATGCTCTATGAAAAAGACTCCATCAAGGCGCTCTATCTGATGGGTGAAGACCCGCTGGTAAGCTATCCGGATTTAAAAAAACTTGAGAATAAGTTCGAGTCTCTTGAGTTTCTCGTAGTGCAAGACATACGCATTTCAGCCAGCTCACGATATGCTAATGTGGTGCTGCCAGCCTCAAGCTGGTCAGAAAAAGACGGCACCTTCATTAATATGTCGGGCATATCTCAGGAAATCAACAAAATAGTAGCCACAACAGGGGAATCAATGCCGGATTGGCAGATTCTTAGAAATCTTGCAAGGGTAATGAATGTCCCCATAGGGGCAGACAGTCTCAAGGCAATACGACAAGAGATTGACGAGATAAAGGTTTCTCTGCCGCTAGAGAAATGGAAATTTGCCCCCGTACCATTTGAAATGAATGATAATCCGGATGCCAAATACCCGCTCGTTCTGGTTACTGGAAACCTGATGCAGCACTCAGGGGCACTCTCGGCGATGTCAACGAGCCTGACGCACGTCATATCGGACGCGTTTGTACAGGTCAGCGCCCAGGACGCTGATAAATATCTTCTGGAGGACGGCGGCAATGCAAAGGTCGAGTCAAAAAATGGTTCGGCCACGATGAAGGTTCGCATATCCGAGGAGATACCAGAGGGGATGATATTTGTCCCGCTGCACTTCTTCCGATGGCGTGTAAACGAGCTGACCAGCGTGACTCAAGGCCCAGGTGTGCCAATTACCACGGTACGTGTGATGCCGCAGGACTAGTTCAGCCGCGATAGAGGCCATTTTCACTACGGTAATATAACCTGGCTGATTAGACGACAAGGGCATAGCAATGGTACGGGATATAATTTTAAAAAAGACACTGGTCGTATTTTTCTTGATAGCTGTGTTGTTTACGGCAGCGGCGGTGTATTGTGCGGCTGAGAGTTCTTCGAAGGGGCTGACTGACGGACAAAGACAGTGGCTTAGTGCTCACCAGAAGATACGTGTCGGCGTCTCCCCGGACTTTCCACCTTTTGAGTTTGTCGATGACAAGGGCAGCTATACGGGAATTGCCGCCGAATATATGCAGCTTATGAACAAACGCCTCGGCCTGATTTATGATGGGGTGGAAAGTGTCCAGACCGATGAGATAAAAGGCATGGTAAAGGCTAATCGTCTGGATGTCATCCCGTGTCTGGGAATAACGCAGGAGAGGCAAAACTACCTGATCTTTACAACACCGTATCTTGAGATTCCCGTTGAGATAATCACTAAAAAGGCCTCAAATATCATGACGCTAAAGGATTTAAAGGGGAAAAAGGCCGCCATTGTCTCCGGTTATGACGAAGAGGAATTAATAAGGCGTAACCACGGCAGTATAAATATAGTCTCTGTCCCAACAATGGAAGACGGCCTTAAGGCGGTGACCTTTGGGGATGTGGACGCTCTGATAGGAAATGTCTTTTCCGTCACCTACCATTCGGGGAAAATGGGCATAAGCAATCTTAAAATAGCGGGAAGCACTGGGTACATCTATAAGCCTGCCATTGCCATTCGAAAGGACTGGCCGGAGCTGGCCGCTATAATCGATAGTACACTGCAGGGTATGACCGCTGCCGAGAAAGAGGAAATATACAGACAATGGGTGCGTATAGAGAAATTCGGGGTTGGCAGTAAGAGATTATTGCTGATACTTCTACTTTTGACAGTGTCAGCCGCTGTGGCCGTATTTTTGTTATTTATTTGGAAAGAACGCCTCAAGGCAAGGGTAACCGAAAAGACAAGGGAACTAGAGCACTCTAAAGAGGAACTTGAAAAGGCCCACAGCGAACTCGAAAGAAGAGTGACCGAGCGAACATCGGAACTCAGAGATGCCAATGAAAAACTTAAAATAGAAATCACCCAAAAGCTATCAGCCGAGGTAGCACTCAAAGAGAGCGAGTCAAAGTACCGCTCGCTCTTTAGCTCGATGAACGACTCAGTTGCCCTCCATGAAGTTATATATAACGACTCTGGTGCCGCAGTGGATTTCCGGGTGCTCGATGTAAACCCTGCTTACGAGGCCGTTATGGGTATTCCACGGCAGCGTGCAGTAGGGACACTCTCCGGCGTGCTATTCGGCAGCCACGCCCCTCGGTATGTAGAGTTGTTTTGCGGTGTGGCGCAAAAAGGTGTTGCGATTTCAGTCGAGGTCTACCTCCATACAATTGGAAAACACTTTAAGATGTCTGTATTTTCGCCGGAGCAGGGGCGGTTTGCCGCGATATACTCCGACATAACCGAACACAAAATGCTCGATGACGCACTGAAGGCAAGCGAAGAGAAATTCAGGGAACTTGCCGATATGCTGCCAGCCATAGTTTTTGAAATAGATGACAGCGGACATTTCACATTTACCAATCGCTGTGGTATCGAGACATTAGCTCTGGGTCACGAGACATATGGCATGGATGTACTGCAAATCGTCGGAGATGAGAGTGTCGAAAGTTTTAAAGAAAACATTGCAAAAATTATTGAACAGCAAACACCCTGCGGCAGCGCCGAATTTAAGTTAAAGTCAGCCGATGGCCGTGTCATTCCTGTCTATATCTACGCCAACGCGATAATTCACGACGGTGTGACCAGAGGCGTGCGAGGTGTCGCTGTAGATATAACCGAGCGGGTATTGTTTGAAAAGGCGCTTCATGAAAAATCATTGCAGCTCGAACGCTTAAACAGCGGCCTCGAGGCCAGAGTCAAAGAGGAGATTGCTAAGACCATGAAGCAGCAGCATGTCCTCATTCAGCAGTCCAGACTGGCATCAATGGGCGAGATGATAGTAAACATCGCCCACCAGTGGAGCCAGCCGTTGAGTGCCCTTAACCTGATTTTAATTAATATCAGAGAGGCCTCGGACTTCAATGAAATAGACAAACCGTTCATTGAGGAGTTCACATCGAAAGGACGGCAGCAAATAAAAAAACTGGCGGCGACAATCGACGAATTCAGGAACTTCTTCAAGCCGGACAAAGAAAGGGAACTCTTTGATGTTACTCAATCCATAAAAGACGCCTTGACTCTGCTTAGCGGCTCTCTCAAGAATTACCTGATTTCCACACAACTTAATTCCACGCAAGACCTTTCCATCTACGGCTATCGCCGTGAATTCTCCCAGGTAATTCTAAACATTCTAAGCAACGCTAAAGAATCCATCATACGATACCGCAGTGTTGAGGGCGCGATAACGGTCAATGTCTCTGCTGAGGACAACAACGTGTGCATCGATATAACCGACAACGGCGGAGGCATCGAAGACCTTGCCATTGGAGACTTGTTCGACCCTGATTTCCCGTCAAAAGGGCACTACAGCGCCAGTATCGGCCTCTATATGTCAAAAAGGATTATCGAAGACCACATGAGCGGCTCAATAGTGGTAAATAATGTAGAAGGCGGTTGTCGATTCACCATTGTCCTGCCAGCGGCACAATAACCTGCGTTATCCTTTGATTCATCGCGATTTAATATAGCAAATCGGAAATAGAAGCGGCAGGAGATAATAGACAAACTCCAGAGTATAGCTATAGCGTGAGTCCGGAGGGGCAGAGGCTGCAACCCCAATGGCATGTACCAAAACGGCGCTTCCCATTGTGAACAGTATGAATGCCCCAGTATTTGTCCATCCGCAACGAACGAGGCATACAGCGCTTATGACAAATGCAATGACAAAGGCCGACGGCCAGAACAAGTTCCGAAACACCGCCCTATGGAGCTTTGTGTAAATGAAATAATGAAACCACTGCAGCCCCGTTTCTATGTATTGTCCGGCAGTGACAGTTAGGGCACCATGGGGGGCGCTCGCCACTGTAAAATATGGCAACGGTTGTATATCTAAATATCTAATCAGCGTATTTGCAGAGGATTGGCCGCTTTCGAGGCCGTAGAGTGACGTATAGCTAATGTTAATACTGTTGTAAATATCGGAGTCGCCGCGGGCATTGTCAAAATATATTGATAAGGAGATAAAAACCTTTTTTATAAACGCAAGGGGATGTTTCTTTATGGCATCAAAGACCAGAGTGTTCAGGACTTTTTTCTTTTCTTTTGTTGCCGGCTTTCCAAGCGCCTCAAAAATCTGCCCCGTGACACCGCCATCGCCACCGCCGCGGAAGTAAATATTGTTTTTTGTCTCATTGTATTTTTTTATGTCCCATGTAGAATTCAGCAAAGCCCATTCCTGTGGCAACACCGCGCTGCGAATATTTTCTATTGCCGCGTTAAGCCTTTCCGGATATTTATCATCTTTTTCTAAAAATATCGAGTTTGATACCACAGGGGCTATCCCATAGTTATCGAGAGAAAATGACCCAAGCATAATATAATTATAGCCGCATAGAATAAGCAACATGGAAAGAAATGGTGCGGCAAAGACTGTCAGATGTATTTTTCGATACCTATTTATACACATATACAGGACAACCAACATAAAAACCACAACAAAAAACAAACCCGCCGGCCTGATATAAACAGTGTATGCCATGGCAGAAGAGGCAAGCGCAAAAAACGCGGCTTTCCGCCGCTTTAAGGCAATCACCAAAAACGCAAACGCAAACACAATGACACTGACATATAGACTCTCAGAAAGCAGCGAACAATCCCCTGACATCTGCACATGGCTTGTCATAAATGCGGTCATTGCAAGAGCCGAAAGCGGGGCAAGCGCCCTGTACGAGATAAAAATCCCATACACAAACGCTGACGCCGCTATGAGCGAAAGCAGATGTTGAATGAATATTACGCAGAGGATGTGTTTCGAAAATAAAAACACAGCGGCTATAAACATCGGATAACCGGGTGTTCTTAAAGACAGCTCAGGCCATTGGCCGGATGTTATCTGCAACGCGACGTCAAAATACCCATAAGAGTCCGGCCGTATCAGTACCACTGGATAATAGAGAAAATACGGCAGCCGCGTTGCCATAAACGGCACCAACAATATCATAAATGACACGGTAGCAAGGCTCAAGTCAACCGCCTTGTTATGCCTCACGGTAAAAGACTTAATGGCGTTAATCAGGATGAAAACCCGCTTATAACTCAGCGCTGCCATCAGTGCCGTCGTCAATACTGCAAGATAAAAATTCCATCGCAATTTAGAGCGCTCTATAAAACGTGCAGCGCGTAATTCATACTTCCGGCCATTTTTGGCCGGGTCAGAGTTATCGAATGAGGAAAACAGGAGTTCGTCACCGGAGATAAAATAGCTGCCTGACCCAATATATGCAATATTTTCGGCGGCAGAGTTGCCACGCCGCAGCGGCTGCCCATTTTCCATCAGCACTGCCCGCGACGGCGATGTAAATGATCTATTAGAAAATTTAACAAACCACGCGTGGCCGCCTTCGTGCCTGAAGTTTTCTATAGGGACTGTTTCCCACGATATTATAAAGATTTCCCTGTCGTGAAGGAACATTAACAGAGACAATACCCAAAATCCCAGCGATAATATCGCAAGCACTGCCGCGGCAATCTGTTTGCCTGAGCGCAAAAGTTTATCCATCTGAATTATTCCAGCAAATAGGAAGCATCAGTGGCAGCAGATAATATACAAACTCCAGCGTATAACTATACCTTGAGTCCGGGGGGGCTGAGGCTGCAATCCCAATGGCGTGTACCAAAACGGCGCTTCCCAGTGTCAGCAGTATGAATGCTCCAGTATTTGTCCATCTGCAACGAACCAGACATACGGCGCTTATAACAAATGCGATAACAAAGGCCGACGGCCAGAATAAATTTCGAAACACAGCTCGTTGGAGCTTTGTGTAAATAAAATAATGAAACCACTGAAGTCTCGTCTGCACGTATTCACCGGCACGCGCAGTACGGTTGCCCTGTTGGAGTGTTTCCACAGTGAAATATGGTAATCGTTGTGGATTTATATATCGAATCAGTGTATTTGTTGAGGTATGGCCTTCTTCCTCTGTGGTAATATATAGCGAGGAATAGCTGCCGTTTATACTGTTGTAAATATCGGAGTCGCCGCTGGAATTGCCAAAATATATCAATAAGGACATGGAAACCTTTTTCATAAACGCAAGGGGATGCTTCTTTATGGCATCAAATACCAGTGTCTTAATGAGTTTTTTCTTTTCCTTTGTTTCTGGATTTCCAAGTGCCGCAAAAATCTGACCAGTGACGCCGCTATCGCCGCCGCCGCGGTTGTAAATATTAGTTTTTATCTCGTTGTATTTTTTCAGGTCCCAAGTAGAGTTGAGTAAGACCCATTCCTCTGGCAATACCACGCGGCGAATATTTTCGATTGCCGCGTTAAGGCTCTTAGGGTATTTGTCATCTTTTTCTAAAAATACCGCGTTTGACACCAATGGGGCTATTCCATAGTTATCGAGAGAAAATGAAGCTTGCGTAATATAATTATAGCTGCATAGGATAAGCAGCATGGAAAGAAATGGTGCGGCAAAGACCGTCAGACGCTTTTTGCCATACCTGTTTATCCACATATACAGGACAACTAAAACAAAAACCACCACGACGAACAAGCCAGCAGGCCTGACATAAACAGTAAAAGCAAACGCCGCCCCGACGCACGCAAATAACGCTGAACTACGGCGCTTTAGCGCAATCACCAAACATGCAAACGCACTGACAATAACACTGACATACAGACTTTCAGAAAGCAACGAACAATCTGAGGCCATCTGCACGTGGCTCGTGATAAAGGCGGACATCCCAATGGCGGCAAGCGGGGCCATATACCTGTATGAGATAAAAATCCCATAGATAAATACTAACGCCGCTATGAGAGATAACAGGTTTTGTGCAACTATGACAGATAGGATTTGTTTCGAGAATAAAAACACAGCTGCTATAAACATCGGATAGCCGGGCGTCCTTAAAAATAAATCAGGCCATGTGCCCGATGTTATCTGCATTGCGGCGTCAAAATACCCATAAGAGTCCGGCCTTATCAGCACCACAGGATAATAGAGAAAATACGGCAGCCGTGTAATCAAATATGGCACAACAACTATCAAAATAGAAACAACTGCAATTGTCCTTGATAGCGCCTTTTTATGTCTGGTAACAAAAGATTTAAAGAAGTCTACAGGGCGTAATAAATCCCCTGCGTCTCTCATCGTGAGCAAGATAGTCAACGACGCGCTCGATAACACGGCAAGAAAAAAGACAATGGCAAGTACGCCGTGATAACTGGCTGTTGCACAAAGTAACTCATACTTTCTGCCATTTCGTTCAGGGTCAGAGTTGTCGGAGGAGGAAAACAGGAGCTCGTCGTGAGAGACATTGTACCTGCCGCCGCCAACATATGCTACGGCGTCAAGCCCTGCGTTTGCGCGGCGAAGCGGGCGACCGTCTTCCATCAGCATTGCCCGCGATGGAGGTGTAAATGAGTTGTTGGGCAGCTTGGCAAACCATGCGTGGCCGGCTTCGTGCCTGAAGTGCTCAATGGGGATCTTATCCCATTTGATTATGAAGATTTCCTGTTCATGTAGAAGAAATAATAGAGACAGGAGCCAAAACACTGCGCTTAGCGCCGAAAGTGCCACAGTTGCAATGAACTTGCCGGAGGTTGGCGATGCCTTGCTGCCCATCAGGGTATCACTTCAGACGGCTTCAACGACAGTAATTCCAGCTTATCTCTTATAAGCAATGGCGCAAGGGCCAGCGATTGGTAATAAATAAACTCAAGCGTGTAACTAAAGCGGGGTTCGTTGTACGCGGCCATCGCCACAATAAGGGCGTGACCAATGACGGCCGCTCCCATTATGAATAATATAAAAGCCTCTTTATCGATAAAACGATTTTGCAGTAAATGCATTGCACTAACGGCAAAGACAATCAGGAACATTGCTGGCCAAAGCCCGTTTCTAAATAAGCCCCTCTGGAGTTTTGTATATACATGGTAGTGCAGCTGCTGTAAAAACACGGGGACAAACTCAGCCGCATGTCCTTGCTCCTGCACCATCATGCCGTTTTTTTGTACTACATAGGATTTCCGCAATACGGTGAAGGTATTCAACTGCGGAGGGTTGTAATACTCATGGTAGAGCATGCCTGATTCATTTGTATCGATGGCTGTTAGGCGGCTGTCGATTGTTTTATTGTAAGACTCGTTAAGCTGCATGTAAATATCTGTATCTGTGTTGATATTCAGAAAATATACGGCAATGGCAAGAATGGTTTTTTTCATATAAATAAGGGGGTGCTTTTTTATCGCGTCGAAAAGGAGCTGCCGGTACACGGCGCGAAGCTGCCCAAGCGGGGGATTGCCTGCGGCCTCTTTTATCATATCGAGGACACCGTTGTCGCTGCCAGCACCTGCGGCGTTAAAGACCGCCTCATTGACCCTGTACGGGTCCCACGATACGGCAATCGCCTCTTTGTCTTTTGGCAGCAGCAGTGCCTGAGCTTTTCTTATTGCCAAGTTCAACTCCTTCGAGTATTGTGCGTCCTGTTCAAGCAGTGTCATGTTACCGAGAATAGCCGTCATCTCACCATAGTTGCCGATAGATAAAGTCTTCAATGTAAAATAATTATATGATGTGACAAGTGCGATAAGAAAGGCAAATGGCAGTGCGTAAGCGGCGATGGCCTTCCTCGGGTATTTATTTCTGAACAAATAAAAGATAGTAATACAATATATTGCGGCAAAAAACATCCCCGCCGGGCGCGTGTATATGGCATATCCCATAAAAAACGAAGATAACACGAACCAGACAGCCTTTCTCATGTTAACCGCGACAATGAGAAATGCAAACGACAAAATAGCGCAATTCGTATACAGGCTCTCAGACAGGAGCGCAATGTCTGCGTCAACATGAAAATGGCTCGATATAAACGCCCCCATTAAAGCAGCCACAAACACGCTCAGGCCGCGGTATGTCTTGAATATTGCAAACACAAATATCAGGGCACTCAATAAAGACAGGAGATTTTGCACCACCACAACAGAAATAAGCTTGTTTGAAAACATAAGTACGGCCTTCATAAAAAACGGATAGCCCGGCGTCCTCAGCGAAAACATGGGAAGCATTCCCATGTCTAACTGTCTTACAATCTCATAGTAACCGCTGAAATCCGATTTCATAGTTACAACCGGATAGTATAAGAAAAACGGCAGCCTCGTTATTAAAAAAGGCACTACTACTAGAGATATGGACACAACGGCAATCGCCATATCGACAAACCTCCGGCGTCTGCGGACAACCCCCAATACCATGCCTTTTATATCGTTGGTCTTACTAAGCGTGCTCAATAAAAATACTAATGAAAATGCGCTCAGCAGATATATCACCTGCTTGAGGCCGTGTGGCAGCGGACTGCGGCTCACTAATTCGTAAAGTCTAGCGTTAGTGGATGGGTCTGTGTTGTCTGATGAGGCAAAGAGCACCCTATCGCCAAGCACATTGAATCTACCCTTTCCAATGGCTATGATTATCTGTTGAGAGGCATTTGGAAGGCTCAACGGTCTGCCGTCTTCAAGGAGTATCGTCCGCGATGGACTGCTCAGCCAGTCACCCTCTATTGGCGCATACCACGCGTTGACATTCTTGTGCGTAAAGGAGTTAAGCCTCTGGTGTTTCCACGATAGTATAACTATCTCCTCATCATGCAAAAAAAGAAGGACACAGAGGATTCCCAATACAATAGTAAGAACTGCCGCGGTTATGGCTTTTGATGAACGGCCATGCACACTGTCAGATTTGAGCTTCTTTTTCACATTCTTTTTATGGCGAGTGATGAACTACCCTGTTTCTTCCTTCGTTTTTCGCCTTATACAAGGCAGTGTCAGATAATTTGACGCACGCCCAGAACTTGTCGGCGCTCTTTGGAAACTCACTTACGCCTATGCTGATGGTCTTATTTATGGCGCCGCCTGGAATCTCTATGGATTCCTTCTCCATATTTTGGCGTATCTTCTGTGCAACATCGCTGGATTTCCCCTCCATTACATCCACAAGAAGCACGATTATCTCCTCTCCGCCATAGCGTATAACAATGTCGGCCTCTCTGACCGAGGACTTAATTACCGCTGCAGCTTTTTGCAGTACCTTATCGCCAATATCATGACCATAGGTATCATTTACCTGTTTGAAGTGGTCTATGTCTATCAGTAAAATCCCGATGAGTGTTTTTTTCCTTAACGCCGAAGAGCAAAGGGTGTTGCTTATCTCTTCGAGAAAGCGGCGGTTATATAATCCTGTCAGCTGGTCAACAAGGGAGCGTCTCCTCAGAAGTTCCATGTAGGTCTTTCCTACAAGCACCGGTTCGCACTCCTGAAGGTATGCCTTAATATATGGAATAACGCTCCAGATATGCTCATCGTTTACTTCGTTATACACTATCTGCACTACGTCGCCCACGCGCCCGCCTATGTAAATAGGGATGCAGAAGTAGCCATATCTGCCTCGTTGATTTGCGTCACCGCCTTTAAAACACTGGCATATCTGAGGAAATTCCCGGCAATCGACGATACTGCCCGTTCGCACAACCCTGCATTGGTCAGAGTTGGTTAAAATCGACTCGTCGCACCAGGCGATTGCCTCGCTTAATCCGTCCTCAGCGCTATCTGACGAGACTACATTGGTCATGGTCTTTTTGTCTAAATCCACTTCATAGACAGTAAACTGCTCAATTGCCATCTCAGTCATCATCTGTTTGATTCTCAAAAATATATCGTTCTTTGCGGCGTCTTTTTCTATGGTTCTCTTAAAATTATAGATCTTAACAAGCATATCGACGGTCTTAGTCGTATCTTTGAGGGCATTGGCGGTCTTGGTTATCTGATAGCCTATCAATAATGATACCTTGTTATCGATGGAAGAGAGGGTCTTTGAAAGGTTTTCTGTCATGGTATTAAACCCCCTGGCCACATCTCCGGCCTCATCTGCGGGGATAATATCTATCTTATTGTAGAAATCCCCTTGGGAGGCGTGGTCAAACCCTTGGCGCAGCCTTTGAAAAAGCTCTGTGTATGGCTTGAAAAATATATAGATTATGTAGAGCGTACCAACTGAAAACAATAACGACACCGCTACCATGTAGGATAGCATGGATGCACCAGTGCGCCGCTGGGCTGTGATGTCTACTTTCAGGCTTACAGCACCAAGCACCTCTCCTTCTGCCGCCTGATGGCACTGGAGACATTTTACCCGCTCATCGGCAACGGCCTTGTATGGGATTACTATGTCATACTCGACATTGAAGGCACTTTCGGTTACCGCGGATTTGATATTGCCTGTTTTGAGGACTTCATCTTCAAGAAGTGTGGGTGGGGCCTCATGGCGGCTGCTTTGCCCAAATTGCTGCATTACGGCTTTACCCCTGAGAATTTTTATCTCCTTTAGGCCGTTGGCGTGTTTTATCCTATCCAGAAAAACATCCCTCTTGTCATATACACCCAGGAGCATAAACGACGTTATGGTATCCCTGATTATCTCAGCCGCCGATAGCGCCCTTTCCTTTGAGGCATTCATGCTGAAGTTCCTAAAGCTGACAAACACTATGGACTGTATGACTACAGATAAAAAGATAAAGGACAGGATTATCCTTATTAATAATTTTGTCTTTATAGACCTGATTTCTTTCATTGGGCATCCTCTATGTGGCCGCCCCAGCGCCTGAAAAGGTTGTGTTTGATATTGAGCTGGTCGAGCAGTTTTCCGACGATGAAATCGACGGCGTCATCGAGTGTCTCCGGCAGGCAATAGAATGCCGGAGTCGGTGGAGCGACAATCACACCGGCACGGGCAAGTTTAAGCATATTCTCTAGATGAATAGCGCTAAAGGGCATCTCACGCGGACAGATGATTAGTTTTCTTCCTTCTTTTATCGTAACGTCTGCCGCTCTGGCCGTTAAGTTTGACGCATAGCCGTTTGCAACTGCAGATAGTGTCTTCATCGAACACGGAACTACCGCCATGGCATCGACTCTGAACGAGCCGCTTGATATGGGGCTGTGCAGATTGCCTTCGTCATGGTAATGCAGACGGTCGCTTTTGAAATAATCGCAGAGACTCTCTGCAGGAGTATCCCCCCATGTCAGACCAGTTTCGTGGGCTATAACGGAGAATGCCGCATGAGATATTATCAGATGTACCTCCGAGGTCTTTAACAGTTCGGCTACAAGCCTGATACCTAAAACGACGCCGCTTGCGCCCGTAATTGCGGCTATAAGCCTCATAACTGCTGGTGAGTTTGCCGGTTCATATCGGGGCAGTTCAGCCGCTACTTACCGTACATGAAGACGTATTCATCCGGCTTGGCAAGGCCAAGCCCTTCTCTTGCCTGCTTTTCTATTTGAAATGGGTCGGTCTTTATCTCTACGATCTCTTCTTTGAGCGCGGCGATTTCTTTTTCAATTTTTACTATGTTTTGCTCATGCAGCTTTTCTTCTTTTTTTAAATTTACATATCTGATGAATCCGGCCTCATCGAAAATCAGATTTAAGCCAATTATTGTCAGCACGATAGCAAACATAATGAGTGTGATGCGCACACGGCGCTTGCGCTCGGCCACTATCTGCCCGCGCAGACTCTTTTTTGCCCCCTTCCTTGCGGTCTTTCCGGTCTTCTGGGGCTCGTCTTGATCTTCTTCTTTTTCCATTGGCGCTTGTTTAATGCGCGGCCCGGGGAGAGATACTCCCCTGCCCCCCGGGGGCCGCGCCTTAATTGCATAGTCCCCTATTTGCTGAGATTATAGTATGTGCCCATACCTTTGTAAATCGCGCTGCTGCCAAGCTCTTCTTCGATTCTCAGGAGGCGGTTGTATTTTGCGATACGGTCGCTTCTGGAGGTCGAGCCAGTCTTTATCTGACCAGCGTTTAAGGCAACGGCTATGTCGGCGATTGTGGTGTCTTCGGTCTCACCTGAGCGATGCGAGATAACTGCGGTGTACATTGCCCTCTTTGCCATCTCAACCGCGTCAAGTGTCTCAGTAAGCGAGCCAATCTGGTTTACCTTTACAAGTATCGAGTTGGCTACACCCTTTTGAATTCCCTCTTTCAAGATTGCAGGGTTGGTTACAAAGAGGTCGTCACCTACGAGCTGTACCTTTGTCTTGAGTTTATCTGTGAGCAGCTTCCAGCCGTCCCAGTCGTTTTCGCTCATGCCGTCTTCGATTGAGATGATTGGATACTTGTCCGCAAGATATGCATAGTAGTCTGTGAGTTCCGCAGGGGTGTACTTCTTTCCCTCGCCTGCGAAGTTATATTTGCCGTCTTTAAATAGTTCGCTTGAAGCCACATCGAGGGCGATGAGCATGTCCTTTCCAGCCTTGTAGCCAGCTTCCCCAATGGCCTCCATTATCTCTTTGATAGCGTCTTCGTTGGAATTGAGATTCGGGGCAAATCCTCCCTCATCTCCAACCGCGGTGGAGAGTCCCTTTTTGTGCAGAATCTTCTTCAGATTGTGAAAGACCTCAGCCGACATACGAAGCGCCTCGGCAAATGTCGTAGCCCCTACGGGCATTATCATAAACTCCTGAACGTCTACGTTGTTGTCTGCGTGTGCGCCGCCGTTGATGATATTAAGCATAGGCACGGGAAGCTCTTTGGCGTTTACGCCGCCGATGTACTTATAAAGGGGTAAATCAGCCTCTTCCGCGGCAGCCTTGGCTACTGCCATAGATACACCCAATATGGCATTGGCGCCAAGCCTTGATTTGTTGTGCGTACCGTCGAGGTCTATCATTATCTTGTCTATCTCTGCCTGATGTGTGGCCTCAACGCCAAGTACCTTCTTTGCTATCTCGGTGTTTACGTTTTTAACCGCCTTTAAAACGCCCTTACCCATGTATTTCTTCTTATCGCCGTCTCTGAGTTCAACCGCCTCTCTCTCTCCGGTTGAAGCGCCGCTTGGAACCGCAGCCCTGCCCATGTAACCGCTTTCAAGCACTACGTCTACCTCTACGGTGGGGTTTCCCCTTGAGTCCATTATCTGTCTGGCGTGCACCTTTACGATTTCTGACATATGCTCTCCTCCTGTTCTAAAGTGATGTTTCTAAAATTTTATAACTTCCGGCTCACCAGCCGGTGTGTTATCATCTTGATTTTTTGCCTATGGTTTTGGCGCATGAATCGCGTGCCCCATGACGTCTTCCGCCGCTTCCATCAGGCCCTCTGAAAGGGTTGGATGGGCATGAATGGTCTCAGCCAGTGCCTCTGCCGTGAGTCCTGCCTTCATTGCCACTGCGGCCTCGTGTATGATGTCCGAGGCATTGTGCCCGATTATGTGAACCCCCAGTATCTTATTGCTTTGGCTGTCAGCAATTACCTTAAACAGTCCGGAGATTTCACCCATGGCGTGTGCCTTACCCAGGCCGCGGTACTGAAAACGCCCAACCTTATATTGAGCGCCTCGCTCTTGCAGCTGATGCTCTCTGAGTCCAACTGAGGCTATCTCAGGGTGCGTGAATATCCCCGCCGGTATGACGCTATAGTCCATCTTCTCATAATGACCCATAATGTTACTAACCGCACATATGCCCTGCTTTGAGGCAACATGCGCCAGCAACATCCCGCCAGTGACGTCGCCAATTGCGTAAATGTCCTCGTTTGATGTCTCCATCAACTCGTTTACAATGATTGCCCCGCGTTTGTCCATCTCTACGCCGGTGTGCTCAATGCCTATCCCGTTAGTATTAAAGGCCCTTCCAATGGTTACAAGCATCTTTGAGGCGTATAACTCCTTGCCGCCTGATAAATGGGCAACTACGCCCGTGTCATTGGTCGTCACCTTCTCCACCTTAACGCCTAAGTGCAGCTTTATCTTCTTTTTCTTGAGTTCACGCTCTATGATTTGTGAAATCTCAGGGTCTTCTGTGGACAGCGCCCGCGGCATAAGCTCAATTAAGGTAACTTCTGTGCCAAACTCACGATATATGCAACCAAACTCACATCCCATCACTCCTGCTCCGATTATCAGCATTGAGTCCGGGATTTCCCGCATGTCAAGGGCCTCGGTGCTCGATATAATACGATTTCCATCGAATGGAAACGCCGGTATTGATGCCGGGCGTGAGCCTGTGGCAATGATAAACTTATCTGCTGTCAGGGTCTCTTCGGGGCCGTTTTTTGGGATTAATTTAATCTCTTTTTCAGATACAAAACTCCCCTTGCCATCTTTGAGCGTAACGCCCCAGCTCTTAAACAACCCCCTGATGCCCTTGACCTGGGTTGCTATGACGGAGTTCTTACGGTCAAGTATCTTCTGAGCGTTAGGTTTTATCTCCCCCGTGAAGTCAATTCCGAATGAGGCGAGGTCTTTTGCCTTAGCATACGCCTCGGCTGAGGCCACAAGGGTCTTTGTTGGAATGCAGCCCTCGTTAAGACACGTCCCGCCAACCTCTTTTTCCTCTACTACAGTGACCTCAGCCCCCATCTGCGCCGCTTTCAGGGCGGCTACATAGCCGCCTGGGCCGGAGCCAAGTATTATTATTTTCATCCCGCTTCCTCTTCTATGAACTTATCGTAGTCGGAGGCGTCCATCAGGTCATCCAGCTCCGAGTCGTCTGAGATTTCTATTACCGCTATCCAGCCCTTGCCGTATGGGTCTTCGTTTATTATCTCAGGTGAGTCCTCCAAATCCTCGTTTACGCTTAGTATCGTGCCGCTTAGCGGGGAGATTACCGAGGACGTGGCCTTTGTGGATTCAATTTCTGACATCTCGACATTGGCCTCAACCTCAGCGTCGACTTCGGGGATGTCTATGTACACTATATCGCCAAGTGCGTCCTGCGCATAATCTGTTATTCCTATAGTTGCCTTCTTCCCTGATATGCTTACCCATGTGTGCTCTTTATGATAGCGAAGTTCATCTGGATTCATTTGTACCCCTCCTTTTATTACCTGTTATACACAGGCTATCAGTCCTCTGGTTTCTTATCATAGCTTTTTAGCTTTTGTCAAGCAAAAAAACCGCGTCACTTCACGTTCTATCTCTCCTGCAACTTTGACACATCGGCCAATTTGATAGACAAACGGTGTACTTCATTTAAAAGCGCCAATTTATTCGCCCTCTGCCGCTCGTCCTTGTCCATAACCAGCACCTTGTCGAAAAACCTGTTTATTGGCGTTATCAGCGTACTGAGTTTTTCATACGCCAGCTGATAATCCCCATTTGAAATAGAATCAGCTATATCATATTTTATATCCGTCACGAATTGCAAGAGATCTGTCTCTTCGGGCGTGACAAAAAGCGCTGGGTTTGGCTCATCAGTAATAGCGGCAGGGACAATGTTTTGAATTCTTTTAAAGGCACGCAGAAATTCATTGCAGCCCTCGCTGTGTTTTAACGCAGTAAGCATATCGAGGCGATTTAGGAGATTTGTCATCGTTATCTCCATAAAACCATCGAGTGCCGCCTGAACCTCGTCGTTAGCAAAGCCCCTCGCCAAAGACATGGCCTCAAGGCGTGACCGGAAAAATACCTCTATCGGGGCGGCAATGGCGGCGTCTTTGCCTAATATAGTAATTGTCTGGTCAATTAGTTTTTTTATCGTTACGGTATTAATTTTATTCTCAATTAAAATCGAGATAAGCCCTATCGCTTGGCGGCGAAGGGCGAATGGGTCCTCTGAACCGGTTGGAATAAGGCCAACGCTGAAAAATGACACGATGTTATCCAGCTTATCTGCAAGGCTCAGCGCCGTTCCCACATTAGTTTTTGGAATCTCACCGCCTGACTGCGTAGGCATGTACTGCTCGTTTAGGGCTTCGGCGATTTCCTCATTGTAACCATTCTTTAAGGCATAGTGCTTACCCATGATGCCCTGCAACTCAGTAAATTCGCGTACAACACCGGTTGCCAGTGAGGTCTTTGAAAGGCTGGCCGCTGGGACAAACCTGTTTAATTCAGAAGCGTCGGGTTTATAAAGCGCTTTGGAGACATAATCGATAATCACCTCAAGCCTCTTTGATTTGTCATAGAGGCTGCCCAGCTTGTCGTGAAATGTGATGCCCTTAAGGCTTTCAATGCGCTCATGCAGCGTCAGCTCAAGGTCTTGCCTGTAATAGAATTTCGCGTCCTCAAGGCGCGCCTTTATAACACGCTGCGCCCCGGCACGTACCGTAGCCTCATTTTCTTTAAGCGTGTTACTTACCACTATGAACTGGTTGATTAAATGACCGTCACGCTCAAGGGCAAAATATTTTTGATGACCACGCATAACGCTGACTAACAGCTCCGCAGGTAATTGTAAGAATTCCTCTGGGAAACTGGCCGCAATGCACACGGGGTACTCTACCAGATATGTCACTGTCTCAAGCAGGCCCTCGTCCGTGACGGCAGAAGCGCCAAACTCAGCGGCAATCTCAGCCGCCTGCCCTCTAATCAGCCCTTTTCTTTCGTTTTGGTCAGCAATGACGAGCTTTGACCTCAATTCTGACAAATAATGGGCAATGTCGGGCAGTGTAATAGCCCCGTCTGATAGGAAACGGTGGCCGTATGTGACGGCCGCACTTTCAACCCCGCCGTATTTCAAAGTTACGGGAATGCTCCCGCACATGGCGGTTATCCAGCAAATCGGGCGGGCAAATTTCACATCGAGAGCCGCCCATCTCATCATCTTTGGGAAACGAATCGCTGCTATAATCTTCTCAAACACACCGTCAATGATCTCGGAAACGGCCATGCCGGAGTCCTCAATGCGGGCAACTATATACTGCCCCTTGCCGCGTGTTTGAGTGGTCAGCTGCCCTACGTCAATTGAATGAGTGGCCGCAAACCCAAGGGCGGCCTTCGTGGGACTGCCATTTTTGTCATAGGCGGCAGCAACAGGCGGCCCGAAGACCTCTTTCACCTTTCTGTCCTGAAATTCCCTGACGCCATCTACTATAATGGCAATCCTCCGCGGTGTTGCATATACAGTTACCGCAGAAAATACAATTGCCGCGTCTTTGAGCTGCCTCTCAGTCAGCTCAGAAATTGCCGTGACGCCCTCAGAGACAAACCCCGCCGGAATTTCCTCTGTCCCAATCTCAAGCAGGAGCTGTATTGTGGTTGAATTATCTGTCATTGTTGAGCATCTTCGGGCGAATTCACCCCGTCATTAGATAACTTTGCAAAGTACGCCTCGGCACACTGGCGGGCAAGCCCCCGCACACGCGCAATATACCCCGTCCGCTCATTTACCGAAATAGCCCCGCGCGCATCCAGAAGATTAAACACATGTGAGCACTTCAGACAATACTCGTAGGCCGGAAGAGTCAGCCCCGCCTTCACAAGGGCGCTTGACTGGCCGTGAAAATCATCGAAATGCCGCCTGAGCATAGCCGCGTCAGACAGTTCAAAGTTAAACTTCGAGCACTCCACCTCGTCCTGCCTGTGGATGTCGCCGTAGAGAAATGCCTCGTTCCAGCGCAGGTTATAGACATTGTCCACCCCCTGCAGATACATGGCAATGCGCTCAAGCCCGTAGGTAAGCTCAAGCGAAATAGGTTTTAAATCAATCCCGCCGACCTGCTGAAAATATGTAAACTGAGTAACTTCCATGCCGTCAAGCCAGACCTCCCAGCCCAGCCCCCATGCGCCAAGCGTTGGGGAGTCCCAGTCGTCCTCGACGAATCGGATGTCGTGTTTTGTGGGGTCAATGCCGATTGCCCTGAGGCTCTCGATATAGACCTCCTGAGAATTCTGAGGCGATGGCTTTAGAATCACCTGATATTGGTAGTAGTGCTGGAGGCGGTTAGGATTTTCGCCGTAGCGCCCGTCAGTCGGTCTACGTGAGGGCTGAACATAGGCGGTCTTCCAGTGGGCAGGCCCGAGGACTCTAAAAAATGTCGCCGGATGAAACGTCCCCGCCCCAACCTCCACATCATATGGCTGCAGGAGGACGCATCCCTTAGACGCCCAGAACTCATTGAGTTTCATTATCAATGTTTGAAAATACATGTCTCCACCATATTATGTATCGCCATCACAGACAACCCGCAATTTTTTCCAGCATAACACTCACGCATGGGAATCTTAAAGAATGTGCAGGTGTTTTGTCAACGGATATATTGGATATATTGGATTTGTAAGGGCTGCCCCAACGGCGGCAACCCTAAGCTCGCAGCTTAAGGGCCTGTAACAAAATAACCATGACATTTGTTGTCATCCTTCGACAGGCTCAGGATAATTCCTACCACTTCAGGCATCCTGCGCTTGTCGAAGGATGATATGGTTATTTATTTACAACTCCTAAGAATGTTCTTAACGGACTGAGGAACGTCCGTTGAGTTTAGGTCAGCATGATAGGCATGATATTGCTTTTCACATTGACCACTGTGTCTCGTCCATGAAAATAATATACTTGTTACGCTTCTCATCATAATTGAAGAGCCTATTTCCAGAATCTCCAATTGCAGTATTAAGCAAGGCCTGAGCTTCGTCTGGTGGGCATTTCAGATCAGATACATATGAGCTGCTATCCCGAGCTTTGTTATCATGCTTAGGATTATGCTTAAACCTTCGTTTCTGAATGACAGTATCTTTGAGCCACAGTTCAAATGAGCCGCTGCATCGCAGGTTAAAAAACTCAGCAGTTACGCCTCCATCAATGGTAACTGAAATTAAATCAGTGTTAATATTACAAGCATAATGATTAAGCAGAGCGTAATTGATTTCACGGACATTCACCTGCCGTTGACTCATCTCACAAAATGTATGATCTTTAACGGTGACTGAATTTTTAAATATCTTATATTCCTTATCTGATGATTGCTGTTTTGCATCCCTCCAGCTTTCAAATCTTTCACGTATTAGCTTCCTAAGTAAAGTCAAAGGGTCAGTCTCGGCAAGCAATAAATATTAGTTTGTGCCACTATCAGAAACCAGTTAATGTAATCATATCTTTATCCATTTGATCAAAAAAATACTCCGGCGGGTTCGGAATTATGCCTCCTTCCAATACCGACAACTGAGTAACTTGCGTAGCATGAGTGCTGACATTTCTATCGAAGTAATATACCCTTGACTCATCGTGATTAATGAATCCTTTTTTTGTCGCCACTAACAGGCCGTTAACGATATGGTCGCTATGGGTTTCGATGATGAACTGAACGCCGGCCTTTGCGGACTTACAGATCAACTCCATGAGTTTGGCCTGTCCAGCAGGATGAATATGTGACTCAGGATTTTCAATCATCACAAGGCCGTCTTTAGGCGTATGAAGGGCAGCCACAATAATAGGAAGCACATAAGAAACCCCAAACCCGACATTCAGAGCCTTAAACTTATCAGTTTGGGGTGCTCCCTCACCCCGCCTAAAGCTGTACTGCACTTTATAACTGTCTTCTGAAACCTCGTCAATATAAATATTATTTATGTTCGGACATATTTCCTGTAGCCATTCTATCACCTGAAATATGAGACCTGGATCAGCGTCTTTATCTTTCGTAAGGGATTTATCAGAAACCTGTTCCTTTTTATTGTAATAAAGATAATGGGCCACTAACTCACAGCGGCCTTCTTTTCTTGACATCTGATTAAAAATCTCTACTAAAGCGGTATCTTTTTCATAAAACATAGCAGGGCCATTGCGAAATGCGCTAATATATTGAAAATTAGTATTAAAGATACTTGAATCAGTGTTAAATGGTTTATCAGTGGAAGGATCTATTTTATTTTTGAGAAATGTAGCGAAGTCCCTGCCGGGTCTCGCAACAGATGATAACAAAGGTACTGCTGGTATATAATTGATATCAGTATCTATTGATTTTCTATTCAAATAATCAACAACCACCTGTTTTAGTGATTCTACATCAATGCCACTGCCGATACCCGCTCCAAATACGAATTTTAAATCGTCTTTATCCTTTTGTTTTATGTTAAATGCTATCTCATCAGTTTCAGCCAACATAAATATTGCATCTTTTAAGGCTCCTTTGATTTTAGCACGTTCATCCTCTGTTATTGTTGACAGTGCCTCCATCCCATCATTAAGGAAACTATCCAATTCACCTTTATAGTTAGCATCGTAACCCAAAAGATAAAAGGCAACGAAGCGGTTAGCAAAGTCCCTGTCTTCCATGCGTTTTGAAGGGATTATATAATCTGTAGCCTGCTTAAACTCCTCTAATCCTGCTAACTCCTCAATAAATTTTGATGGGATACCCTGATTCAACGCGTGTCTGATCTCCTGCGGGGTTAGGACTAAACCGCCGGTGTTAACTCGTTTAAAAATAAGGAATTTAACATAGGAAGGGGACTGCCTTTCTATTACATAGAAGTTTATCTTTGTGCCGCTTATTTTTCGTTTATCTGCCTTGGATAACTCTCCATATGTTTTACCTTCATATATCTTTAAAAATTCAAGCCCGGAAAGTTTGAGTTCGTTTTTAATAATATAGTCATTAAATGTGCAAAATCTCTGCAAACCGTCAACTATCACCCATTTATTCGTAAGTCTATTTATGCTGAAATAGAAAGAGGGCAGCGGCAATCCCAGCAATAGAGACTCTATTAACTGGCTTTTTTGCTGTGGTCCCCATAAATCCATGGAACGTTGAAATTCAGGCGTCAAATCGATTTCACCTTCGAATAACATTTCAATAAGATAGCCGAGATTTGTGGTTTGCTGGTCTACCCGTATCTTATCGGGATCATAAAGATGTTTCAGGATAACCGGTGTCTTCGGGTTCGATTTCATTGGTCACTCCCTCGTTAATTAACTCTTCAGCATTACTTGATCCAGCACGCATTGTATAATTTAACAGAATAACGCCATTTCGGTCAATCGAGCTTCATTATTGCACACGTTAGAATTTATTCTGGAAGAAAAATCGACAATTAGGACAAGGAGAATCAATTAATCATAGACATTTTCAAATCGAGCGAAATCATGTTGAGGCACAAGAGGTGGATTTCGAGCAGACCATAGTACGTCCGGTTCGTAAGTATGTTAAAAAAACTCTGCTTCTGTGGCATGTGCTTGATGGAGAATAAATTTACTGTGATGGACATACGTTTAGTCAATCTTCAGGCGGCACTCAGTGAAATCTTCTGAGGCAGGGTTCCATTTAAAGCACTTTATCGCGTTAATCCCCCCCGCACCGAGGGCAATGACAATCTGTGCGGTG
>JADFXZ010000002.1:0-2891 GCA_015233265.1 Nitrospirota bacterium | reverse complement strand
GGTGGGAGTGATAAAAGGCCGTGAGCACTTGGCGGTTTTCTTTTATCGAAGAAAAGGCACTGTCAGCCTCTGCCCTGTCAACAGTATAAGCTATCGCGGCAGAAGACGGGAAACGCACAGGATCCTCTTCGTGCAGACGATTTTGAATATTCTTAAAACGCCGGACAACCTGTACATCTCTGCCATCTATGATTATCCCGCAGCACTCCTCCGGATACGCCTCCAGCGCGTGCCGCAATATCTCATCAAGGCAATCCTTATAAATAACACACGTATCAGTCATGTAATTTGGGCATTTAATTTGGCTCTCACCCCTTTATTTTCTGTCATTCTGAGGTCAACTGTATCTGTATCCTGATGGTCTTAAGGCCCGGCTGTTGGGGCGGTGGTGCTGTATACACTCCTATTGACTGAAGCTGTCTGAGAAAAGAATCGTAATTTTCTGCCGGAATATCTATTAATAGTCTATGGCCAACCTGCGGGGCTGCCATCTTAGCGCCAAGACCAGGCAGGCAATCGACGATTTTTGTCAGTGCCGAGTCTAACGGGTTAATCGTATCTTTTTTTGCAAGGACTTGGGTTGGTCTGGCAGACCCGGATTGCTCATGATGCTCGCGGCTGTCAGATAAATCGTCAGAACCTTCTTTAGAAAACGCGGCCTTGAGTTTAGAGCGTTGAGCTGGGGCGGCCTCCTTATTTTGTCCTTCAAGTCTGTTGAGTGCGCCAGCCGGTTTGGCAGCCTCATGGGTGCGCTCTGCGGATGACTCAGCCTTATCCAGTTCGGAAGCTGGTGGTGGTGCTGGGGCAGCTTCAGAGACAGACGCCGGGGGCTCAGGGGCGGTCTTTATCAAGAGCGCTATCAGCACTGGGTCTTCATTTTGTACAGGGGATTCTTTTTTTGCCGGCTCCATGTTCTTATTCATTTTATGCACTTGCTTGGGCTGATTCACAGCCTGCGGATGATGTATGGCCTGTGCCTGAAGCTGAACTTCAGCCGCCTTCTTTTTTGGCGCCGCGGCTGCAGGCGCTTTGGCTGGTGCCGTCAACGTGTCAGTATGTGCATCGCTTGCCGGTGGTACGGCCACTGTTTCAGCCTTTTTATTATTCATTAGTGGAATCACCTGATCAGACTTAAACACATAGAGGGCGACAACGGCGGTTATGATCAGTGCGGTCACCCCTGCCGGTATCTTAAACCCCAACGGGATGAGTTCAAAAAAAGAACGCGGACGCTCATCTATTCGCTCTTTAAGCCTTTGAGCGAAATCAGCCGGGGCATTTACAGGCACAAGCCCCCTCATGGCCTCTGCCACGTTCTGAAGTGACCGTAGCTGCGCGGCGCACTGCGGACAGTGCGCTAAATGCCCTTTGACCGCCTCAAGGCTCGCCCCATCCAGTCGCTCATCCATGTATTCAGAGAGCATCTCTCTGACAGCCTTACAGTTGCTCACACCACACCCTTTAGTTTATCCCTGAGAGCCTGTCTGCCCCTCGATAGTTTCGATTTCACCGTACCCTGATTAAACCCCGTGACACTTGCAATCTCCTCGTATGAAAGCCCCTCCATATCACGCAGCACCACGACAAGGCGCTGTGCTACGGGCAGCGCTGTTACCGCCTTTTCAACCGCACTTATAAGCTGAGCCTTCTGCAGCCGCATATCCGGCAACGGTCTGCTGTCTGAAATCTCCGGCAATTCTTCGTCCGAATTGCCGGAGACAATGGCTTTAAACGAAAAAATACTCCTCCAACTGAATGATTTAAGCCGGTTCTTGCATGTATTTACGGCTATCCGATAGAGCCACGTGGAAAATGACGACTGAAATCTGAATTGATTTATTGACGTATACACCTTCATAAAGGCATCCTGTGCCGCGTCCTGCGCATCGGCGTGGTCTCCGAGGAAGCGATAGCATAAATTATATATCTTATCTTTATACATAAGGACAAGCCTGTCAAACGCGGCTGTATCGCCGGACTGGGCTGCAGCTGCAAGTGATTCGGCGTCATTGACGGCACTAAGCGTCTCATTTTCACCTCTATTCACTTAGACAATCCAAATGGGTAGAAAGTTCCGCACAATTTGTCATTTATCAGGGTCGTATTCATGCCCTATTTTCCTGAGTCTCTTCTGATAAAGGGCAGTCGGCAACAAAAATATCAAACCGAAGTCAAAAACAAACCACATCCACAGGAACAGGTACCAGTATCTCTCCTCAGCCGCATGGGACAGTGAGATTACCACGTTGAGGCATATATTATTAACAAATATGGTAAAAAAGAAAAACCACACCACACTGTCAAACCTCAGCTTCTTTACAGCAGCCGCAGCGGCAAGCACAATCCCGGCTAACAAAAAACATACCGAATATCCATTGTCAAAAAACCACCGCAACGGGTGTGCAAGTTTATGCGGAAACGCCAATAGCTCCTCTTTTGACATAGGAAGGGCGTAAATTCTGGCAAAGTTTAGGAAGAAAACTTTTAAATATTTTGATGGATTATTCCTCAACACCTCCATGACGATGTCTTTTGATACCATATCGGATAACACTTCATCAGGGATATTGTTTTGATGAGTTGCAGCCTGTTTGTATCTTGTCAACACAACCGAGTCAATTACGCGGTAGTAGTACATGGTCATATAGTAGTTAAACCAGAACCGTTTCCTGTTTTCGGTAAGGCAAAAAGGATATTCCCTGTTTGATGAACATGACGCGGATAAAACCTCTCTGGTGTCATGGACTTCCTGAATAAATCTTGTTGTGGTGTTGAAATCCTCATATGGATTGATGTTTGTTTGTACGATTTCCATTATTTCAGATTTAATATCGCCTGTTAAGGTGCCTTTTTCAATGTCTTTGCCGCTGTAGTATGGCAGGACAAGGGTT